>CAZCGD010000085.1:0-7034 GCA_964498105.1 uncultured Streptomycetaceae bacterium | reverse complement strand
CTCGGCTTGCTGGATCTTGTAGAACTCCTCGGGCGTGCTCGTAGCGGCGTCGGCCCCGCCGTTCTGGAAACGGGTCCGGAGGTCCTCGGTCTTCAGTTGCTTGACGGTTTCCGCGTTGATCCGGGTGATGATCTTTCGCGGTATGCCGTTCGGTCCGAGCAGACCGAAATAGGTTGCCGATTCGAATCCGGGCAGGCCCGCTTCGGACATGGTCGGGACCTGCGGCAATGCCACGGCGCGCGCGCGGCCGCCGGTCGCGATGGCCCTGATTTTGCCTTCCTTCAGCACTGGCATCACCGCGGGGAGGGGGAACAGGTAGTAATGGAGGCGCCCCCCGTACATCTCCGCGAAGATGTCCCCGATCAGCTTGAACGGAACGTGCACCGACTTCAATCCCGCCGCTGCGTTGAACATCTCCGCGGCAAGGTGCGAGGAACTGCCCATGCCCGCTGAACCGACGTTGTAGTGGCCCGGTCTGGCCTTGACCTGGGTGATCAGGTCGGCAAGCGAATTGACCGGGAAGCCGGGGCCCACCGTCAGCACGTTCGGCATCGATGCGACGAGGCCGATGTGGGAGAAATCCTTGAAGGGGTCCCAGGGCGGCTGCTTGGAGAGTTGCGCGGCAGTGAGGTGGGGCTGGCCGATCAGCGCGATGGTGTAGCCATCCGGCGTTGCCCTGGCGACCACGGTGCCGCCGATGAGCCCGCCGGCGCCGGGACGGTTGTCCACCACGATCTGCTGGCCCCAGGCCTCTCCCAGCTTCAGGCCCAGCACGCGGGCGAGGAAATCACTGGCTGCGCCCGGCGGGAACGGCACCACCATGCGTACTGGCCTCGTCGGATAGTCCTGCGCGGGTGAAGGCCCGGCAAGCAGCATACCGGCCAGTACGAACCCGCCCCCCAACGTCAAGTTGCGTAGCAGCATCATCTTGGTTTCATCCTCAGTTCCTCATCCTTCATTCTTCAAAGCCCGGCGCGGTTCTTCCCCCTGACCGCCTTGTTCACTACATTGATGGGCCATTCCCCGGACAGCACGCGGCGCACCTCGTTCGGCGCGCCGGCCTGCAGCCCGACCATCGCCGTCTCGCTGTACCAGGCGACGTGCGGGTTGATGATGACGTTCTCCCGGCCGCGCAGCGGGTGGGGATCGGGCAGGGGCTCAGGATCGGTGGTGTCGAGCCCGCAACCGGCAATTTTCTTCGCGTCGAGCGCCCGCACCAGCGCGTCGGTATCGATGACCGGCCCGCGCGAGCAGTTGATGATGAAGGCGGTCGGCTTCATGCGCGAGAACGCGTCGTCGTTGATCATCTTGCGCGTCTGCGGCATGAGCGGCGGGTGCACGGAAACGAAATCCGCTGCCTTGAACAGGTCGTTGAGTTCCATCTTCGTCCCGGGTTCGCTGAACTGTCCGTCCTTCACGAAGGGGTCGGCGTAGAGGACTTTCATGCCGAACGCGGCGGCACGCACTGCCACCTGGCGCGCGATATTGCCGAAGCCGATGAGGCCCAGGGTGCTGCCCACGAGCCGGAACATCGGCTTGCCGGGCGGCACCGCCCAGGTGCCGCCACGGACCATGCGGTCGTAGAAGGCGACCTTGCGGGCGCAGGCGAGCAGCAAGGCCATGGTGTGCTCGGCGACTTCCTCGATGCAGTACGTGGGATTGTTGGTGACGATGATGCCGGCCTGCGTCGCCGCATCGAGGTCTATCGTGTCCACGCCGATGCCGTAGCGGGCGATGATCCTGCACTTCGGCATCCTCGCCATCGCATCGGCCGTGATCGGGCCGGCATAGGTATTGAGGAGGGCGTCGCAGTCCGCCGCCTGGGAGAGGAACTCCTCGGGCTTCTTGGTCTGCAGGGGCACGAGCTCGCCCAACCCCGCCAGTATCTTCTTCTCCACGTCCAGCGACTCCCAGACGTAGTCGGTCAACACCACTTTCGCTTTCGCCGCCATCCCGTTTCCTTTTGAGCACAAAAACAACTGCAATTAAGCCACAGAGGACACAGAGGAAGAAACTGCTTCAACCACCCCCATCCTAGCCTTCCCCCTGAGGGGGAGGGTTGGGGTGGGGGTGGTTACGATTCGATCTTTCTCTGTGTTCTCTGTGTTCTCTGTGGCTATCCATCCTTCAGGTTTTGGCGTAGATCTCGGGATTCCAGCAATTCGGGGGCCGCCGGCCTTCCAGCACCGCCATGATGTTGTCCACCACCACGTTCGCCATGGATTCTCTTAGCGGCGTGACGGCGCTGCCCAGGTGGGGTGTGAGCACGACGTTCTGCATGGTGAGCAGTTCCGGCTCGACCTGGGGCTCGTTCTCGTAGACGTCGAGCCCGGCGCCGGCGATGCGGCGCTCGGCCAGCGCGCGGACCAGGGCTTTTTCGTCCACGATCGGGCCGCGCGAGCTGTTGACGAGAAAGGCCGTCGGCTTCATGAGGCGAAGTTCGCGCTCGCCGATCAGGTGCCGCGTCTCGGCGTTGAGGGGCGCGTGGACCGACACGAAGTCGGACTGCGCGAGCAACTGGTCGTACGGCACGTACTCGAGGCCGGCCGCGCGTTCCTCCGCTTCCGGCTTGCGCCGCGGCGTCCAGTAGAGGGTTCTCATCGAGAAGCCCTGCGCCCGCTTGGCGACGGCTTTCCCGATGCGGCCGCCACCGCCGATCAACCCGATGGTCTTGCCGTGCACCCACGCGCCCAGCAGGTGCGCCGATTGCGCGCCCGGGAAGACGCCGGAGCGCAGCAGCTGGTCGCCTTCGACCAAGCGTCGCGCGACGGCAAGCAGGAGGGCGAAGTGGATGTCCGCGGTCGCCTCGGTCACGATCGGCGCGATGACGGTAACCGGGATGCGCCGGGCGGTTGCCGCCGCGACGTCAATGTCGGACGGGGTAATCTTCATGGAGGCGACCGCCCGCAAGCGCTTGCCGGCGGTGATGATGTCGCTATCCACCTTGTCGTGGAGCAGGCAGTAAAGAATGTCGAGTTCCGGAATCTTCGCGAGCAGCTCGTCCTTGGTGACTTTGTGGAGCGTGTCTGGATTCACTTCGACATCGGCGACTGTGCGCAAGCGCTCGATCGCGCTCGGCGCGACTGGCTGGGTAACGTAGATGCGGGGTTTGGCCATGGCGGTTTCAGGTTCCCTGGTTGCGGCCAGCGCAGATGCCGCACGCGTAATCGACGAGCGCGGCTGCGGTGACGCCGACGGCACCATGCTGGCGGCGGTTGTATTCCTCCGGCTCGAGCTCGGTGCGGAACGAGTCGTTCAGCCGGTTGATCATGTTGAACATCGCGCAAGCAAGGGAAATTTCCACGATCTCGGCGTCACTGAAGAGCTTGCGCAGGTCATTCCATGCCGCGCCGTCACGCTTGGCGGTGTTGAGCGTCATCGCTTCCGACCACGCCAGAACCGCTTTCTCTTTTTCGTTGAACAGCGGGCTCACGGCGTAAGCGTCCTGCAGCGCGTCGAACTCTTCGTCCTTCAGTCCCAGTGCTTGACCAAGCACCCGATTGTGCTCCGTTCAGTACTTGCAGCCGTTGATGGTCGAGGTCTTCAGCACGGCGAGGTTGCGCAGCCTGACGTCGGATACCGCGCCGGCGTTGGGCTGGCGCACGGCAGCGATGAACGGCAGCAGCCACCGTGCTACATAAGGGCTGTGCGCGAGGATGCGCTGCAGGTTTGCCGTGCGGCCCAGCATGCGGTTCGAGGCCTCGAACAGGTCTTTGACCGCTCCAACTGCCTCTTGATCCGTGATGCCTCTTATCCTCTGACTCATTTTCTGCTCCTAAAAGCGTGACATGGTGCAACGTGACATGGTGAGGCGTGACGTGATAATTCGTGACATGGTGAAGCGTGAAGAGGCTCTTACTAAGACGCATTACCACGTCACGCTCTACCACGTCACGCCTTATCACGTCACGTAGTACCACGTCACGCTTCATCAAGGACGTCACGCTTCATCAAGGACGCATCCAGCGGACGATTCCCGCCACTCCGTCCACGGCGACCTGCACGCCATCGGGTATCTGCAGGGTTGCCCCCGGCACTCCCAGCACGGTGGGCACGCAGCGCTCCCGGGCGAGCGAGGCGAGGTGGGACGTGCTGCCGCCCAGCTCGGACACGACGCCCGCGACGATCGACAGCACGCGGCCCAGCGCCGGCCCGGCCATCCTCGTCACCAGCACGTCGCCCGGGGCCAGGCGCGATATCTCGCACTCACAGTTGACTACGCAGGCGCGGCCGGTGCCCCAGCCCACCCCCGCCGGCTGGCCGCGCAGGCGTGGCTGGCGCAGCCAGATCTGGTCGGGCACCATCGCGGGCTGATCCTCCACATGCAGCGGGCGGGACTGCAAGAGCTTGATGCCCGCGCCGTCGAGCGCCCATTCGATTTCGACCGGCATGCCCATGACCGCTTCGGCCGCGAGGAGCAGGCGCCCCAGCTCCTCTACCTCGGATGAGGTCAGACACAGTTTTTTCTTCGCGGGTCGCCTCGATACTCGCTGCAGGTGGGTGCACCCGGCCTGGTGGTACTCAAGGGCAAAATGGCTTTCACGCAGCTTGCCGTCGCGGCCCAGCTCGTAGCGGTCGGGGGCGACCTCGCCTTGCGCGATAGCGGCGCCCAGTCCGGGCGTCGCGTTGATCAGCATTCCGCCCTCGGCCGACTGGCTCAACCCGCCGCCCGCCGTGCGCGCGGCCACCAGAGGCTGCATCAGGAGGGCCATCGCCGTGCCCGCCGGATCGAGGTCATGCGTCGCCATGTAGCGCAGCGCGCGCGGCGCCCACAATGCCGCCCAGCAGGCGCGCACCGCGGTGAGGAAATCGGTCTCGTTGTCGATGCCGAGAAAACTTTCGAATTGGCCCGCGAAGCTGGAACCGTTGCGGTCTTCCACCAAGGCGCTCGAGCGCACGACGCCTGGAACCGCTCCGTGACGGGTCATCGCCCGCCACGCCGCTACCAGAGGTTCCTGTATTTCAGCGGCGACCGGCTGCTCCATCAGCTTCATTCTCATCTGCAGAGCGGCCCGGCGCGCCTGCATGTCCTCCGCGGAAAATACTTCGCGCGCAGTTGCCTCCAGCCCCAGGGCGGCAATCTGCAGGCGGTAGGCTTCTGCCGGCAGGCAGAAGCCTTCAGGTATCGGTAATCCGGCCCGTCCCAGCGCCGCAAGATTGGCGGCTTTGGGACCGACGCGAGCCGCGTCCGTCGCCTCGATTGAGGATAACTCGATGAGCCTCAACGGGGCAGGGCCGGCAGGTCGGAGAAATACTGCGGGTGCGCCTTCTGTGCAGCCTCCGTGAAGGACGTGAGAACGATGTCCGAGATTCTGATAGGCTTGGCGTCCTTGATGGTGAGCTGTAGCAGTTCGTTCTGAGCGTTTTCGAAGCCACGCAGACTTTCGCGCGAGATGCGCGGATCGTAACTGATGTGCGGGATCGCCTTGCGCGCGACTTCGAGGTTCACTCCGGGGACCCACTTCGCGAAGATCTGCACGGCTTCGTCGCGATTCTGCCGCGTATATTGCGAGGCGGCCGCCAGGCCGTTGACGAACGCCTGAATCAGCTTCGGGTTCTCTTGCACCATCGGGTCGTGGACCGTGGCGATCATCATGTAGGATAGATAGCCGCCACCGCGTAGCACCTCGTACGATTCCGGCGCGTTCAACAACCCCATGGTGTTGAACGGCTCCCACGACACCATCGCATCGATCTTGCCCGCCGCGAAGGCGCCGACCAGCGCCGGTGGCGCCATGATGCTCTGGATGTTCATCTCTTCGTACTTCATCCCGCGGCGGGCGAGCACCATCTTCAGGTATTCGTCGGAGGTCTGCTCTTTCGCCAGGCCGATGCGCTTGCCCTTGAGGTCTTCCACCCGCGTGATGCCCGAGCCCTTCCTCGCGATGATGGCGAGGGGGTTGTCGGCGAAGGTGGTCGTCGCGTCATTCATGATCATGCCCACCACCAGGAATGGCGAGCCGGCATGCCGCGCCTTGAGGAAGGTGGTCACGCCCATGTCTCCGATCTGCACTTCGCGCTTGGTCATGGCGTTGACCATGTCGGTGCCGGTGTTGACGACCTTCAACTTGAGATCGATGCCGTGCTTCTTGAACAGTCCCTTCTCGACGCCGACGAACATCGGCAGGTGACCGAAGTTGTTGCCGATCACCGCTTCCATCACGACCGGCGGCGGCGGAGTAGTCGCACATCCCGCCGTAAAAACCGCTACCAGCGATGCTGCAGCAGCAAGCCATTTGCGCACAATCATGGTCACCCTCATTGCGGTTGGTTAGGAGTTTCTAGCGCCCGGCCAGGGTTGAATAACCGGGCATCGGGTCGACGACGGTGATCTGCTCGACCGGGAAGTTGGAGATGATTTCGACCTTGTCTTTGTGCACGATCAGCATCTCCTCGATGCGCACGCCCCATTCAAAACGCCTGCCGTGCTGAGTCTCGAGCGCGAACACCATGCCTTCCTTGATTTCGATCGGGTGATCGAGCGACCAGATGCGCGAGATGACGGGCTGGTCGTACTGCGCGAGGCCAAGCCCGTGGCCCCACAGGTTGGCCGCCGCCTGGTCTTCTTCCTCGTAGCCCCAGGCTTCCTTGGCCGAGGGCCATTTCGAGGCGATCTCGCGGGTGGTGGTGCCGACTTTCACCGCCTTGATCGAATCGTAGAGCCATTTCAGCGCCATCGCGTAAACCTCTTTTTGCTCCTTGGTCGGCTCCTTGCCCGCGCAGTAGGTGCGGTAATAGCACGACTTGTAGCCGTTCCACGTGAGCGCGGCGAGATCCATGAACACGATATCGCCCGGCTTGACGATGCGGTCGGAAAAGTTGCGCCAGTTGGGCCAGGTGTTGGGTCCGGAGGAGACGATCACGTCTTCCACGTCCTCCATGCCCGGTACTGAGTACAGATACTCCATGATGTGAGCGGTCAGCTTGTTCTCGGTAATGCCGGGTTTCAAGGCCTTCATGAACTCCCAGTGCGCGCCGTCGCCGATCGCGCCGACGATGCGCAGGCACTCCTGCTCGTCCACGTTCTTGACGGC
>CAZCGD010000084.1:0-2447 GCA_964498105.1 uncultured Streptomycetaceae bacterium | reverse complement strand
AATTGAATTTGGCGCAGCTTTGTTTGCGACTTATTCAACGCTGAACGAAGAGTGATAGCAAATCTAACAAAACGATAGGTTCGGGATAACCGTTTCCGAATAACGTGTTGCCGGGAACACTTGAGAGGCAGCCTCAAGAGTCGGCACAAATCCTGCTCGATTTCACCGCGCCGGCGGAATCAGCCGGCGCAGGGCCAAGTCGAGCTCCGGTGTATCGGGCACGGCCAGCTGAAATTCGCCTTCGAGCAGCGCCCTTATTTCGGCCGCGCTCGCGAGCAGCCGCTGCTCGGTGCCGCCATTCAGGTGGTGCACCGTGAATTCATTGTTGAGCAGCGTGGTGCGCCGGCCTGGAGCCGGCCTCGCCACCATCAACCCGTTGACGAAGCGGGACTCCGGATGGGTCGAAACGTACCAGTTGGCGAGCTCGTAGTCGGGCAGCAACTGTTCCTGCAGGCCAAAGCGATAGAGCGATCGCCACTCCTCCCGGATTTTCGCCTGCATGACGAATTCATCGCGATCCACCAGCAGCCGGAACGGCTCGTGCGGCGTTGCCTGCTCCTCGTCAGCCTTGAGACGCAGCGGCCCGGTGGGCGTCATGACGCCGAAGCCCGCGTCCACCAGCCAGGGCTGTCCATCGAGATCCACGCGCAGCAACATGTGCGTGCGCGGCGGCACCGCGCCTGCCACCGCCGCGTTCCACAGCACCCGCGCCGCAAGCCCGGTCACACTGTAACCCAGGGCCTGCAGCGCGTGACTCAGCAGGATGTTCTGCTCGTAGCAGTAGCCGCCCCGCCCGCCTTGCACCATCTTGCGCTGGAGAGAATCCAGGTCGAGGCGCACCGGCCATTTCAGCAGGGGATTGAGGTTTTCGAACGCGATTGCTTCCGTGTGCCGTGCCAGGAGCGCGCGCAGCGTGTTGAGCGTCGGGGCGCGCCCGCCTGCATGGCCGATCCGCATCAAGTACGCATCGAGGTCTATCGTCATCGCCGGCTATCTTAGTGCACAATATGGAAACTCGCTCACGCACATGGATGGCGAACTCATGAAATTCCAAAGAATGCTGGCAGTGCTGGCAGCCGCCGCAGGCATCACGCTGGCAGCGCCGCCGGCGCCGGCCCAGACCATCAAGATCGGAGTGATCAACACTTATTCAGGGCCGTTCGCGACGCTCGGCGATCTCATCGACAAAGGCTTCAAGCTGTACATGAAGCAGAACGCGGACCGGCTGCCCCCCGGGGTCAAGATCGAGCTCGTCATCCGCGACGACGGCGGCCCGACCCCGGACAAGGCCAGGCAGCTCGCGCAGGAACTCATCGTCCGGGACCGGATCCAGATCCTCACCGGTGTCGTGTGGACCCCCAACGCGATGGCGATCGCCCCGCTCACCCAGGAAGCGAAACTGCCGTTCTTCATCATGAACGCCGGCGCTTCGGTAATCACCGAGCGTTCGCCCTACATCGCGCGCTTCTCGTTCACGCTGTGGCAGTCGAGCTACCCGCTCGGCGCGTGGGCGTCAAGAAAGTACAAGAACGCCTACATCGCGGTCAGCGATTTCGCGCCCGGCCACGACAGCGAGGCGGGGTTCGAGAGGGGATTCACGGAAGGCGGCGGCAAGATCGTCGGCAAGGTGCGCATGCCCGTCGCCAATCCGGATTTCGTCCCCTTCATGCAGCGCGCGAAAGACGCCAGGCCAGAGGTGGTGTTCGCGTTCGTGCCGGCGGGCCGCCAGGCAACGCAGATCATGAAAGCCTACAGCGACCTTGGTCTCGACAAGGCGGGCGTCAAATTCATCGGCCCGGGCGACCTCACCACCGACGAGGAGCTGCCCAACATGGGCGACGTGGCGCTCGGCGTCATCACCATGCACCATTACTCCGCTGCGGCGACGCGACCGGCGAACAAGGCGTTCATCGCCGCCTGGAAGAAGGAATACGGCGAGAAATCCTGGCCCAGCTTCATGTCCGTGGGCGCGTGGGACGCGATGGACGCGATCTACCACGTCATCCGCGAACAGAAGGGAAAGCTCGACCCCGACCGGACCATGGCGCTGGTGAAGAAATACCAGAACCCGTTGAGCCCGCGCGGCCCGATCGCGATCGACCCCGAAACCCGCGACATCATCCAGAACGAATACATGCGCGAAGTGAAAAAAGTCGGCGGGCAGCTCGCCAACGTGGAATTCGAGACATTCCTGCAGGTGAAAGACCCCTGGAAAGAACTCAAGAAGTAGAACCGGACCGATCCCGGGCCGCGCCAGCGGCCCGGGTTTTGTTTGCGCTGCGACCACGAACACCCGAGCGCCAATGGAAAGCTTCCTGTCATCGCTGGTAAGCGTCGCCTTCCACGGCGCCGCCTACGGCATGATCCTCTACGTAATTTCGGTCGGCCTGTCGGTGACGATGGGCATGATGGGGTTCGTCAACCTCGCCCACGGCGTGTTCGCCATG
>CAZCGD010000083.1:0-2947 GCA_964498105.1 uncultured Streptomycetaceae bacterium | reverse complement strand
TCAACATGAGCAACTTCCTGCTGACCGCGACCGACGCCGCGACCGGCAAGCCCAAGGGCCTCGCGGCGGACATGGGAATGGAGCTCGGCAGGCGGCTCGGCGTCCCCGTCGAGCTCGTGTCCTTCCCCAACCCCGGCGCGGTGGCCGACGCGGCCAAAAGCGGCGTGTGGGACGTCGGCTTCATCGGCGCCGAACCGCAGCGCGCGAACGAAATCGATTTCACCGCGGCGTACGTGGAGATCGAGGCCACCTACCTCGTGCCGCCCGGTTCCCCGATCAAGGCCATCGCCGACGTGGACCGCCCCGGCATTCGCATCGCGATATCGGACAGGAGCGCTTACGACCTGTACCTGACTCGCCACCTGAAGCATGCCGAACTGATACGCGCGCGGGGGGACGACGTGTTCAAGCGCTTTCTCTCGGACCAGCTCGACGCGATGGCGGGCTTGAGGCCGGGCCTCGCGAAAATCCAGGAAAAGCTGCCCGGCTCGCGCATCCTCGACGGCAAATTCACGGCGGTGCAGCAGGCGGCCGGCGCGCCGAAAGGCCGTCCCGCCGGCGCGAAGTATCTCCGGGAGTTCATCGAGGACGCAAAGGCCAGCGGGCTGGTCGCGAAGCTGATCGAGAAGAACAACGTCCACGGCCTCACCGTTGCCCCGAAAGCGTGATGGACGCCGCCCGCCCCTCTCTCCCGCAGCCCTCGTCCTACACCGACCGGTTCGTCGACGCCGGCGGGCTGAAGCTCCACTACCAGGATTTCGGCAAGGGTCACGAAACTGAGGGTCGTCCCGTGATGCTGTGCATGCACGGCGGCGCGGCCACCGGGCACTGGTTCGACTTCGTGGCGGCCGGCTTCACGCCCGATTTCCAGGTGCTCGCCCTCGACCAGCGCGGCCACGGCGACAGCGCGTGGGTGGACCCGCCGGCATACTCCTACCATGACTACGCCTCCGACATCGACAAGGTGGCGGCGAAGCTGGACCTGCGCGATTTCGTCCTGGTCGGCCACTCGATGGGCGGCATGGTTTCGCTGGTCTATGCGGCCACCTACCCCGGGCGGCTGAAAAAACTCGTAATCGTCGACACCTCGATCAAGCTCTCCGAAGAGCGGCTCGCCGCGATGCGCGACGTCGGCATGCGCACAGGCGGCAGCTATGCGACCCGCGAAGAGCTGGTCGCGCGCTACCGCCTGCGGCCGCCCGGCACGCTCGCCAGCCCCGAGGTCGTCCGCCACATCGCCGGGTACAGCGCCCGGCAATTCCCCGACGGCTGGCGCCACAAGTTCGACCGCAGTGTCTACGCGACCCGCGAAAGCCTGGACGGATTGCCATTCTGGGACCGCGTCAAGGTTCCTGCGCTGCTGGTTAAAGGCGGGCGCAGCCCGCGCATCACTCCGCAGATCTTTGCGGAAGTGAAGGCGCGCGCCCCGCAGGTCGAGCTGGCCGAGGTCGCCGACAGCGATCACCACGTCACGCTCGACAATCCGTCTGGCTTCGTCAGCGCGGTGAAGCCCTTTCTGACGAAGCGGTGACGGGGGTCGAGGGTCGAGTGATGAGTGAAGGCGAGAAACACGTGTTGCCGAATTCGGCGGGGACGGCTCGGCCGAAGCACAAGGCGCCGGCGTACGCGGCCGATTGCCACATGCACATCTACGACCCGCGTTTTCCGGAACCCCCCAATGCGCGGCCGTCGCCGTCGAACGGCACCGTGGCGGACTACCGGTTGCTGCAGAAGCGCAACGGCACGACGCGCGTTGTCGTGGTCCAGCCGCGCGCCTACGCGACCGACAACCAGGTCACGCTCGACGCGTTGGCCCAGCTCGGCGCGAATGCCCGCGGCGTTGCGGTGCTGCACCCGACGGTCACGGACGCCGAGCTGAAGAAGCTCGATGCCGGCGGCATACGCGGGATCCGCTTCTCCCTCGGCGACGCCGCCACCGCCGTCACGTCCATCGACATGGTCGAGCCGCTCGGCAAGCGCATCGCGGCGCTGGGCTGGCACGTGCAGCTGCACCTGCCCGGCGACATGATCGCGCAGCACGCGGACCTGCTGCGGCGCCTGCCGTGCCAGATCGTGATCGACCACATGGGGCGTTTCCCGCCTGCCGTCGGGACGGCCCATCCGGCCTGGAAGGTTATCCTCGGGCTGATCGACAAGGGCCGCGCCTGGGTCAAGCTGGCGGGCGCCTACCTGAACACGCAGGTCGGCCCGCCGGCCTACGCCGATGCCACCCGGGTGGCGCAGGCCTTCGTGCAGGCCGCGCCGGAACGGCTGGTGTGGGGCAGCGACTGGCCGCACCCGACCGAGATGAACAAGCCGGACGACGCTCTCCTCTTCGACCTGCTCGCCGCATGGGCGATGGACGAGAAGACGCGCCATCGCATACTCGTCACCAATCCTGAGGTGCTCTATGGCTTCGCCAGGAGCACCTGAGCGATGGGTGATGAATGATCACCCAAATACTTAACACTGGCGTCGAGGCATCTTGAGCCCGACGCCCAGAGCCTCGGTGCTCGCGCCGTTCCACGTCCGCAGCTTCCGGTTCCAGTGGCCCGCCGACCTGGCGACCTCGTGGGCCTTCGAAATGGAAACGCTGATCCTGGGCTGGTACGTGCTGGTCGAAACGCGGTCGGTGTTCATGCTGACGGTGTTCGCGTCACTGCTCTACGTCGGCACCCTGCTCGCGCCGATGTTCGGCGTGGTGGGCGACCGCATCGGCCAACGCAACCTGCTCTGCGCCATGCGGGCCCTCTACGGGACGCTGGCGACGATACTGATGGCCCTCGCTTTCATGGACGCCCTCACTCCGGCGGTCGTGCTGGCCATCACCGCCGTGATGGGCCTGGTGCGCCCTTCGGACATCGGGATGCGCGCCGCGCTGGTCGGCGAAACCACACCGGGTGCCCTGCTGATGGGTGCGATGAGCATCCAGCGCACCACCCTGGAC
>CAZCGD010000082.1:0-10612 GCA_964498105.1 uncultured Streptomycetaceae bacterium | reverse complement strand
CGGGCTGATCACCGTCAAGGACATCCTCAAGTCCACCGAGCATCCCAATGCGTGCAAGGACAGCCTGGGGAGCCTGCGCGTCGGCGCTGCGATTGGCGTGGGCGAGGGCACCGAAGAGCGCGCCGAGGCGTTGATCGAGGCCGGCGTGGATGTCATCGTGGTGGACCCCGCGCACGGCCACTCGAAGAACGTGCTCGACCGTGTCAAGTGGGTCAAGCGCAAGTACCCGAAGACGCAGGTCATCGGTGGCAACATCGCGACCGCAGCGGCGGCGAAAGCGCTGGTGGACATCGGCGCGGACGGCGTGAAAGTCGGTATCGGCCCGGGCTCGATCTGCACGACGCGCATCGTGGCCGGTATCGGCGTGCCGCAGATCAGCGCGATCGCCAATGTGTTGAAGGGCCTCGCCAAGACTGATGTGCCGTTGATCGCGGACGGCGGCATCCGTTATTCCGGCGACATCGCGAAGGCGATCGCCGCCGGCGCGCACTCGGTGATGATCGGCAGTCTCTTCGCCGGCACGGAGGAGTCCCCCGGCGAGATCGAGCTGTACCAGGGGCGCTCCTACAAGTCATACCGGGGCATGGGCTCGTTGAGCGCCATGCAGCAGGGTTCCGCCGACCGCTACTTCCAGGATGACGAACCGGACACCGACAAGCTGGTGCCGGAAGGCGTCGAGGGCAGAGTGCCGTACAAGGGCCAACTTGCGCCGCTCGTGCAACAGCTCATGGGCGGGCTGCAGTCGAGCATGGGCTACCTCGGCTGTTCCGACATCGAGGACGTTCGCGAGAAGGCGGAATTCGTGGAAATTACGACCGCGGGCATCCGCGAATCCCATGTCCACGACGTGCAAATCGTGAAGGAAGCGCCCAACTATCGTGTGGAGTAAGGCGTAAAGCGTGAGGCGTGAGGCGAGAAAAGCGTTGCGTTTCGTAGCATGTGTTTTTGCCTAACGCCTGACACCCGACGCCTCACGAATCATGCTGCACGAAAAAATCCTCATTCTCGATTTCGGCGCGCAGTACACGCAACTGATCGCGCGCCGGGTGCGCGAAGCCCGCGTCTACTGCGAAATCCATCCCTACGATGTGGACGACGCGTTTGTCCGCGCCTTCAATCCACGCGGCGTCATCCTCTCAGGCGGGCCGGCATCGGTCTGGGAGGGCGGCACGCCGCGGGCTCCGCAGTGCGTGTTCGAGTTGGGCGTGCCGGTGCTCGGTATCTGCTACGGCATGCAGGCCATGGCGGACCAGCTGGGCGGGAAGGTCGAAATGGGCAAGGTGCGCGAGTTCGGTTATGCGGAACTGCGGGCGCGCGGCCACACGGCGCTGCTGAAGGGCATCCAGGACCGGATAAACCCGGAAGGCCACGGCCTGCTGGATGTGTGGATGAGCCACGGCGACAAGGTGGTCGAGATGCCGCAGGGCTTCAAGCTGATGGCTTCCACCGACGCCTGCCCGATCGCCGGCATGGCCGACGAGAACCGTCGGTTCTACGGCGTGCAGTTCCATCCCGAGGTCACGCATACCAAGCAGGGCAAGGCTCTCCTCTCTCGCTTCGTGCTGGAGATCTGCGGCCTCACCGGCGACTGGAGCATGCCCGACTTCGTCGAGGAAGCGACGGCGCGCATCCGTTCACAGGTTGGCGCGGAAGAGGTCGTGCTCGGGCTGTCCGGCGGCGTGGATTCATCGGTTGCCGCGGCGCTCATACACCGGGCGATCGGCAAGCAACTCACCTGCGTGTTCGTGGACCATGGTCTTTTGAGGCTCAACGAGGCGGATCAGGTGATGAGCACTTTCGCCGGCAATCTCGGCGCGAAGGTGATACACGTGGACGCGCGCGACCAGTTCATGAAACACCTCAAGGGGGTGGCCGATCCCGAGCAGAAGCGCCGCATCATCGGACGCGAGTTCATCGAAGTGTTTCAGCATCAGTCGTCAAAGCTGCCCAAGGTCAAATGGCTGGCGCAGGGCACCATCTATCCGGACGTGATCGAGTCCGCCGGCGCCAAGACCAAGAAGGCGCACAGCATCAAGTCCCACCACAACGTCGGCGGGCTGCCCGATACGCTCCATCTCAAGCTGCTTGAGCCGTTGCGCGAACTGTTCAAGGATGAAGTGCGGGAGCTGGGCATTGCCCTGGGACTGCCGCGCGAGATGGTATTCCGCCACCCGTTCCCCGGTCCCGGCCTCGGCGTGCGGATCCTGGGCGAAGTGAAAGCGGAGTACGCCGGCCTGCTGCGCCGCGCCGACGCGATTTTCATCGACGAGTTGCACGCCACCAAGGACGCCGATGGCGTGAGCTGGTACGACAAGACGGCCCAGGCCTTCGCGGTCTTCATACCGGTGAAGTCGGTGGGCGTCATGGGCGACGGCCGCACCTACGAGTACGTGGTGGCCCTGCGGGCCGTTCAAACCACCGATTTCATGACCGCGCACTGGGCGCCACTGCCGCACGAGCTTCTGGCAAAGGTGTCCAATCGCATCATCAACGAGGTGTGCGGCATCAACCGCGTGGCTTACGACATATCGAGCAAGCCGCCGGCGACGATCGAGTGGGAGTAGGTTTCGAGATCTAGAGCACGGGCGCGGCCAGGCGCGACATCTGAACACCGACGCGCCACCAGAACGGTTTCTTGTCGAGCTCGGCAGGGTCGATCGCTTCCGCGTGGGCGAAATCCCGCTCGAACATCGCCGCCATTTCCCTAGCGAAGTCGCGATCGACGATGACTGCCGTCACCTCGAAATTCAGCCGGAAGGAGCGGTTGTCGAAGTTCGCCGTGCCGACGGTCGAGACGTCGTAATCGACGAGAGCGACCTTCTCGTGGAGAAAGCCCGGCTTGTAGGCGTAGAACCTGATGCCGAGATCGCGCAGCAGATCGATGTAGTGGAAGGCGGCGAGAAAGACGGCGAGACTGTCGCCCTTGCCCGTGGTGATGATCCGGCACTTGCTGGCTCCGGCCGCCTTCCCGCGCCAGTGGCGGCCGGGATCCTTTAGAGAGTTCTTTTACGCGACATACAACCTTGTTGAAAAGGTTGCTTCAATCTGATAACCTTATTTCGTGATGGTGTCGCGTGACGCTTCTCTCGACGTGCTTCTCGACCTGGACGGGCAGGTGCTCGTTGTGGACCCGGATGGCGGTCATTGGGTCCGCTTTGTGGTGACCCGGGTGGCCGTGTCGCCTGAGAAGCCACATGGCCTGGATTACTCGCTGACCCTTCACGGCCCGGATGGCGAGCGGCTGGTAGGTTTCGATAATGCCCACCCGGTGGCCAGACAAAGACGTGGTGAGCCGCAGGATCACCGCCATCGGCTGCGCACGATCAAGGCCTATGAATACCGGGATGCTGCGACGCTGCTTGGTGATTTTTGGAAAACGGTGGATGCGGTATTGCGCGAGAAAGGAGTTATTCCATGACTACGCTGAAAGTGGGTATTGCCAGCTACGAAGAGATGAAGGCTCGCACCATGGCGGTGGCGCGAGGCAAGCTGCGTGTGGCACGCAACGCGCCGAAGGTATGGTTCACCTCTACGGAGTCTTTCGCTAAGGTGCTGTCAGCCGGCAATCGCGACCTGTTGCGGGTAATCGTGGAGCAGGCACCAGGCTCGCTGGATGAACTGGCGCGGATCACCGGCAAGGCGAAGTCGAATCTGTCGCGGACCTTGAAGACGATGGCTGGCTACGGCCTTGTACGCTTGGAACGGGGCGAGCGTGGGCGGATCACGCCGAAGGTTACTCATGATCGTGTAGAGCTCGACCTGCAGCTTTCTTTGTCCCGGAAGGCAGGTTAAGTCTTGGTCGAGAAGCTCGGCCTCAAAGTGCTGGTTTGAGGTTGAGGCCGACACCCTGATTCCACCCAGGCTTCAATCCGCCGTATGGAGTGGTCTGACTCGATACATGTCGATAGATGCTGAACGCTGTTTTCGGGGATCAGATGAAATTGACGGTAATTCTGACGGTAACAACAATGCTGGGCGCAGAAGAAACTTCTATAGGTGACAGTGGGTTGCAGGTGCCATTGATGATCAAGCGGGAATAAAGGTCAGGGGTACGAATGAATAGAGAACCAGGAAGAGCGGGTCGAAAGGGAAAGCTGGCTGGCTGGGCAACTTGGTGTTTCGCGTTTGGCCTTGCCCTCGCGCCGGGTCTGGGATGGGCGTATCAGCCGCTGATTACCGATGACACCGGCACTCAGGGCGCGGGCGGCAATCAGCTCGAAGGCGGCTTCCTGCGCACGACCGACAAGCACGCGGGCGGCAAGGATGTGACGCTCGAGGCGGCGGCGGTCTATACCCGCGGCATCAGCGATACAGTCGATGTATTTGTCGGCGTTCCCTACCTGCGGGTCGAGCCCGCGGGAGCGATGACGGAAAGCGGGTGGAGCAATACGGCGATTGGAGCCAAGTGGCGTTTCTTCGAGGATGAAAAGAGCAAGCTGAGCTTCGCCCTGAAGCCCATATTGCAGCTCCCGGTGTCCAGCGGCAAGGAAGCGAGCGGGCTGGGGCAGGCCAGGACATCCTGGCGGCTCGATCTTGTGATGACCCAGGAAACGGGATTCGGCGCGGTCCATGCGAACCTGGCTTCAACCCGGGTCAATTACGAGGACGATGCGCTGAACGATGCCACCCGGCGCTCGCAGTTCCGCCTGTCCGTGGCGCCGGTATGGGACGTGACCGAGCAATTCAAGCTCGCTTTCGATACCGGCATCATGACCAACCCCGACCGCGCGGAGAAGTCGCACATGGGCTACGTCGAGTTGGGCGCTATCTACTCGCCCTCCAAGGAACTCGATTTCGCGCTGGGCGTCATCTACAGCACCAATGACGGGCCCGTGAAGACCACCTACCTGACCGCGGGCGTGACCTGGCGCTTCAAATGATACGTGAAGGGCGTTTCGCATCTTGCAGATTTCGCCTTGGCGTCCAGCCGGTCGGGCGCGCGATGTCTACCCTATTCGATGGGAGGGCAAGACTACGACCTATGATCTTACGGCTTCTGTGGCCAGCAATTTCGCGTGACGGTAATAGTTCTTCCGCTTGGCTTGGCGGGATTGAAAGTAACGGGCACGATTCCTCAGCTTAAGGCTTGCTGTGCGAGCCATTGACCCGTCCGCCGAATGCGGGAGTTCCTTTCAAGTCCGTTAGGTTAAGGTGGTGACTTTTCCAATACGACGACTGACTCTCTGAATAACCTCACTCAGCGCCTTCAACTCCGCCAGCCGCGTCGTGGATCGCCGTGTTACCAGAGCGATCGTGCGCTTGGGACTCGGTTTGACCATTGGTCGTGCAACCAGGTTGAGGTTCTCGGTCAGTCCGGATTTCACTGCCATTTCCGGTACCAACGCGACGCCAAGCCCGGAGTCGACCATTTGCACCAAGGTCAAAAGACTGGTTGCTTCCACGCCCTCTTTTGACCGGTGTGTCGACGCGCCGCATGCATGCAGCGAGTGATCGCGCAGGCAATGCCCCTCCTCAAGAAGCAGCAGGCGCTCGGTTAGTAAAGGCGTGACGTTCACTGTTTTTGCCTTCAACTGCGGATCGCCCTTGCGTCCGACAAACCAAAGTTCGTCGTCAAACAGGGGTTCCACCCTTAGGTTTGCCGTGTCGACAGGCAACGCGATCAGGCCCATGTCGAGCTGCCCGTCTTCCAGCCGCGACAGCAGATTTACCGTCAGGTCCTCGCGCAGCGCCAAGCGCAACTTCGGATAGTGCTCACGTAGGAGCAGCAGGCAAGGGGGCAGCAGGAAAGGCGCGATGGTTGGGATGACGCCCAGGCGCAGCAGTCCCGTCATCGGCGTCCACGCCTGCGTGGCGATCTCCACTAGGTCCTGCGTCGCCGTCAATATGTCCCGGGCCCGCTTCGCAACCTCCAGCCCGATCGGTGTCATCAGCACCGTCTGCCTGTCGCGCTCCACCAACTGCGCGCCGAGCACGTCCTCGAGTTCTCTGAGGCCCGCGCTCAGCGTCGACTGGGTGACAAAGCATGCTTCCGCCGCACGAGTGAAATTGAGCTTTTCTGAAAGCGTGACGAGGTACTGCAACTGCCGGAGAGAGGTCAGGGTGGTCATGGGTGTCCCGGGAGGTTATCGATTATATCGATTATAAACACAATTATTATTCATTAGACCAACAGTTGGGGTCCCGCCAGAATCCGTTTCGTCACGAGTTGACACCCGATTAGCAGGACCCAACCAACTGTCAAGGAGAAACACAAATGAACATGGCTCTGATCAACCCCGAAACAAACACTTCGCTCATCAACACCGAAATCCGGCCGTTCAAGGCCAAGGCCTATCACAACGGCAAGTTCATCGATGTGAGCGAGGCCTCGCTCAAAGGCAAGTGGGCGGTGGTGTTCTTCTATCCCGCCGACTTCACCTTTGTCTGCCCGACCGAGCTGGGTGACCTGGCCGACCGGTACGCTGAATTCAAGAAGCTTGGCGTCGAGATCTACAGCGTCTCCACCGACACGCACTTCACGCACAAGGCGTGGCACGACACCTCCGAGACGATCGGCAAGATTCCGTACCCGATGGTCGGCGATCCGACCGGGGCCATCACCCGCAACTTCGGCATGATGATCGAGTCCGAGGGCTTGGCCGAACGCGGCACATTCGTGATCGACCCGCAGGGCAGGATCCAGATCATCGAGATCAATGCTGGCGGAATCGGCCGTGACGCGAGCGAGCTGCTGCGCAAGGTGAAGGCCGCGCAGTACGTCGCCAGCCACCCGGGTGAAGTCTGCCCGGCGAAATGGAAGGAAGGCGAGGCCACGCTTGCGCCATCCCTGGACTTGGTCGGCAAGATCTGAGAACCGTCCCGTTCACTGCACCCCGGACAACTTCGGGGTTGCAGTGAAAAGCCGAGCTGACCCAGACGCCTTTTCACTGCAATTCATTCGAACAGCATCGAAGCTAAAGGAGAACGCCATGCTCGACACCACAATCAAATCACAACTGAGGACCTACCTTGAGCGCTTGCAGCAGCCGATTGATCTCGTCGCATCGCTAGGGGATGACGACAAGTCGCTGGAGATGCGCCACCTCCTGCGCGAGATTGCCGAACTCTCGCCGCTGGTGAGCGTTCGCGAGGATGGCACAGATGCGCGCAAACCCTCCTTTGCCGTCACCCGTCCCGGTGAGGCGGCCCGCGTTCGCTTTGCCGGCATCCCCATGGGCCACGAGTTTACTTCCCTGGTACTGGCCTTGCTACAGGTCGGCGGCTACCCGCCCAAGGTGGACGCGGCGACGATCGAGCAGATACGTGCCATCCGCGGCAATTGCCGCTTTGAGATCTACATTTCGCTTTCCTGCCATAACTGCCCGGATGTGGTGCAGGCGCTGAACCTGATGGCGGTGCTCAATCCCGGCGTCGAAAGCGTGATGATCGACGGCGCGCTCTTCCAGAACGAGGTGGCTGATCGCAAGATCATGGCCGTGCCCGCCGTGTTCCTGAACGGCGACACCTTCGGGCAAGGGCGCATGACCCTCGAGGAGATCGTGGCGAGGCTCGACACCGGCGTCGCCGCGCGCGATGCCGAGAAACTCAATGCCAAAGAGGCGTTCGACGTGCTGGTCGTCGGCGGTGGCCCCGCCGGTTCGGCGGCCGCGGTCTATGCGGCCCGCAAGGGCATCCGCACCGGCGTTCTTGCCGAGCGCTTCGGCGGCCAGGTGCTCGATACCCTCGCCATCGAGAACTTGATTTCGGTGCGGCACACCGAAGGGCCCAGGCTCGCCACGGCTCTCGAGCAGCAAGTCAAGGAGTACGAAGTCGACGTCATGAATCTCCAGCGCGCTGAGTCCCTCGTAGCGACCGGCCCCGACGGGTTGATTCAAGTACGCACCGCCAGCGGCGCAACGCTCGAGGCCAAAAGCGTGATTCTTGCCACAGGTGCCCGCTGGCGCGAAATGAACGTGCCCGGCGAAAGGGAATACAAGGCCAAGGGCGTGTGCTTCTGCCCGCACTGCGACGGCCCGCTCTTCAAGGGCAAGCGTGTCGCCGTGATCGGCGGGGGCAACTCGGGTGTCGAAGCGGCCATCGACCTCGCCGGGATTGTGAGCCACGTGACCCTGCTCGAATTCGACAGCAAGCTGCGCGCCGACGCGGTGCTCCAGGCGAAGCTGCACAGCCTGCCCAACGTGACGGCCATCACCAACGCGCAAACGACCGAGGTGGCCGGTGACGGCGAAAAGGTGAACGGCCTTGCTTACAAGGACCGCATCAGCGGCCAGACCAAGCAGATCGATCTCGAAGGTGTCTTCGTGCAGATCGGCCTGTTGCCGAACACCGACTGGCTGAAGGGTGCGGTCGCGTTGTCGAAGCGCGGTGAGATCGAGGTGGATGCGCGCGGCCAGACCTCTGTGCCGGGCGTCTTTGCCGCCGGTGATGCGACGACGGTGCCGTTCAAGCAGATCATCGTCGCCATGGGGCAAGGCGCGACGGCGGCTCTGGGCGCCTTCGATCACCTGATCCGCAGCTCGGTCCCTGCCCGGGCTCCTGTTGTGGCGCACGCGTAAAAGATATTGTTTCGACCAGTGATCTAAAAACAAGGAGAATCAACCATGAAATCCAAGATAGCCAAGACCCCTTTGATCGATATCGGCATCAACGCAGGCGATCGCGAGAAGATCGCGAACGGGCTGTCGGCTCTGCTCGCCGACAGTTACACGTTGTACCTCATGACGCATAACTTTCACTGGAACGTCACCGGACCGGACTTCAACAGCCTGCACCAGATGTTCATGACCCAGTACAGCGAACAGTGGGCGGCACTCGATCTGATCGCTGAGCGCATCCGGGCACTCGGCCATCCAGCGCCCGGGACCTACAAGGAGTTCGTCAAGCTCGCTTCGATTAAGGAAGTCGATGGCGTGCCCAAGGCGACCGACATGGTCCGGCACTTGGTTTCCGCGCAGGAAGCAACTGCGCGCACCGCACGCCTACTGTTTCCGCTGGTGAACGCCGCGAGCGATCAACCAACGGCCGATCTGCTCACCCAGCGCCTTGAGGTGCACGAGAAGACTGCGTGGATGCTCCGGAGCCTGCTCGAGGATTGATCGGGAGGCGGAAGGCTGGTTGCTTGATGCGGTATCCTGTTTCAGTTCATCCGCTCGCCATTGCGGCGACCTTTACGCTCATGCCATCTGAACACGACAGTCCACCGCTGCTCGATTTCTCCCGTTCGGAAGTCGTGCAGACGTTTCGGGTCATCAACGATGTCGTCATGGGCGGCGTGTCCACGTCTCGGCTCGGCTCGACACTCGGCGCCATGGTGTTCGAAGGGAAGGTGTCGCTCGAAAATAACGGCGGCTTCGCCTCGTTGCGTGGCCCCGTCAGGTTCCCGGCGGAGTCCGCGGCACTGCTGCTGACGGTTCGCGGCGACGAGCAGCGCTACAAGCTGATACTCAAACTCGACGACAGCACCGGCACAGCCCAATACCAGGCCGCCTTCGTTGCGCCGCGCGAATGGCAAACTTTGCGTTTCAAACCGGCTGATTTCACGGCCAGTTTCCGCGGGCGTGCCGTTGTGGCGCCGATCGTGAGGCTCGTTGACGTGCAGTATGTCGGTTTGCTCATTTCGGACAAGCAATCGGGCGCGTTCAGGATAGAACTGCAGGACGTCAGGGCCGAGTAGATGCGCCAACGCGTGCCGATCCCGGACTCTGAGCAGGCCGACCCAGGCGCACTGGTCTGGTTCCGCCGCGACCTGCGGGACTATGACCACGCGGCGCTGCACGCTGCGCTCGAGGCCCATGCCGCAGTGCATTGCGCCTTCGTGTTCGATACCGAAATCCTCGACGCACTGGACGCGAGCGCCGACCGGCGCGTGACCTTCATCTGGGAAAGCGTTCGTGAACTCAAGGCTTCGCTGGAGGCGCGGGGCGGAGGATTGCGGGTGTTGCATGGGCGTGCGCGGGACGAAATACCGCGCCTTGCGCGCAGTCTCGGCGTTGTCGCCGTATACGCAAACCGTGACTACGAGCCGCTGGCGATTGCGCGCGACGCGGAGATTGCGGAGCGGCTGCGAGAGGCCGGTATCGACTTTCGCACGCGCAAGGATCAAGTGATCTTCGAGCTCGACGAGGTGCGCACACGCTCGGGGGGAGCCTTCTCGGTGTTCACGCCGTACAAGAAGGCATGGCTCGCGAAGCTCGAACCGCGGCATGTCGCGTCGCTCGAAATCAAACGGTCGGCCCCACGCCTGGCGCCGGCTCCTGACGGACGCATGCCGGCACTTGAGGCGCTGCGCTTCGAGCGGGCCGAGCCTGCGCTGCCGGCTGGAATGTCGGGCGGCGCGCGACTGTGGAAGGCGTTCCGTAAGCGCCTCGCCGGCTACGCCGAACGCCGCGATTTTCCGGCGCTCGCAGCGACCTCTCAGCTCTCGGTGCACCTGCGCTTCGGTACGGTCTCGGTCCGTGAACTCGTGCGTTACGCGCGCGCGCGCTCCAGTGCTGGCGCGCAAACCTGGCTCTCCGAGCTGATCTGGCGCGAGTTCTACTTCGCGATCCTTGCCGCGCGCCCGGACGTGGTCGATCACGCTTTCCGGCGCGCCTATGATGCCTTGCAGTGGGAAGATGATGAGGCGGGGTTTCGCGCCTGGTGCGAAGGGTGC
>CAZCGD010000081.1:0-2991 GCA_964498105.1 uncultured Streptomycetaceae bacterium | reverse complement strand
TCGGGGTTGGAGCCGTACATCTTCTTCAGGAATCTGTCCACCATCTCCATTGTGATGTCGGGCCGGCGCGCGACCAGCGGCGGGCCCCAACCCTTGATGTTGTTTTGGTAGAAGAGGTCAGGCATCTCCGGACGGAACCCGCTGGGCTGCGCCAGCACGGCAGCGACGACGCGGTCGGGCGCCCGCTTCAGCAGGTTCCAGATGAACGGGCCGCCGATGCAGAAGCCCATCACCATGAACTTGCCGATGCCCAGGTGATCCATCACGCCCAGCTGGTCATCACAGTACGCGTCCCAGGGCCGGTCGATCTCGAGCGGGCCGGTGGACTGGCCGCCGTTGGCGTTGCGCAGATCCGACGCAATGCAGCGGTACTCGCCCTTGAACTCCTCGATCGCGTTGAACGGCTCGTTCCTGGTGAAGTAGGAGATCGTCGAGTTCAACCCCCCGCCGGCGATGAGCAGCAATGGGAAGCCGGAGCCGGCCTCCTGGTAATGAATACGGACGTCGCCTTTCTGGTAGAACGGCATGGCAGTTTCCCCTTTACTCGGCCCGGATATTCGCTGACCGAATAACTTGTGCGTAGCGGTCCACTTCGCTCCTGAAAAACGCGGCGAATTCCTGGGGCGTGCTGCCGACCGGTTCGGCGCCTTCTCTCGCCATGAACTCACGCACATCGGGCATCTGGATTGCGCTGGCGAGTTCCTGGCTGATCTTGTTGACTATGGCCGCAGGCGTTCCCGCCGGCGCGAATATTGCATACCAGTTGGTCGACTCGAAACCCGGAAAAAGTGACGCCAGCGGCGGCACGCCCGGCAACAGGGGTGACGGCCTGGGCGTGGTGACGGCGAGCGCCTTGATCCTGCCGGAGCGAATGTGCGGCAACGAAGTGAGCGCGCCGGCAAAGCTGAAATCGACCTCGCCGCTCATCAGCGCAATCGTCGCCGGGCCGGAGCCCTTATAGGGAATATGCGTCGCCTGGATGCCGGCTCGCTGCTTGAACATTTCGAGCGACAAATGATTGGCGCTGCCGTTGCCGCCCGATGCAGCGTTCAATTTTCCGGCCTGTTTCTTCGCCAGGGCGATAAATTCCTGTACCGACGACACGGGCACGCTGGTATGCACGACCAGGAACGTCGCTGCCGACGAAATCTGCCCCACCGGCGCCAGGTCTTTCAGAAGATCGAACGGCAGGTCCTTGCGGAGGGCGTTGGCGCCCGCGAGCGTGGATGCCGCGCACAGCAGCGTGTAGCCGTCGGCGGGCGATCTCACCACGAACTCCGTGCCGACCATGCTGGCGGCACCGGTCCGATTCTCGATTACGAACGTCTGCCCCATGCTCTCCTGGAATTTCCTGCCCAGCAGCCGTGCCTGCGGATCAGTGCCCCCGCCCGGCGCAACCGGTACGATGATGCGCACCGTCTTGACCGGATAGCTCTGCGCGCGCGCACCCGCAGCCAGGATCACAGTGAGGAACAATGCGGCGACCGTAGCCGCCGCCACATAAGAAGCCATTCTCATCTCGCTCCCCCGGACTTGAGCGCCGCGAGAAAGGAGTCGATCCCGCCGGCGTCGAGAAAAGCAAGCGCACAAGCGAGCGTCGGGTCGACGTTCGCTGGCGCAGCCGCACAGCGCGACTGCTCCACACGCGCCTTCGGCGGCAGTGGCTCGTCCGCTCCCGGCAGCGCCTGTGCCCGATCGGCTTCGCGGCGCTGGGCGCCCGCAGTGTTTCCAGGCGCGGCCACGAGCTCGATGTCGGGGCCGACGCCCGTGCGCTGCACGCTGCGTCCGGACGGTCCGTGATAGAGCGCGGTGGTCAGGCGCAGCGCGCCCTTGTCGGCGCCGAGCGAGAAGTGGGTCTGGAGGCTGCCCTTGCCGAAGCTGCGCTGCCCCATGACGGTCGCGCGGCCGTTTTCCTGGAGCGCCGCGGCGACGAGCTCCGAGGCCGATGCGGAGCGGCCGTCAATCAGCACCACCATCGGTACGCCGGCGAGCAGCTCGACTGCGTCGGCTTGCCAGGTGCGCGGGTTGGCGGCGCGGCCGCGCAGCGAAACGATCTCGCCCTCGCCCAGAAAGGCGTCTGCCATCATCACCGCCTGGCGGAACAGGCCTCCGCCGTTGCCGCGCATGTCGAGCACGACCCCGCGGGGCTGCCGGTTGGCAGTCGCGTCGGCTATGGCCTTCTCCATCGCCGCCGACACCGGGCCCGTGAAGCTTGCGAGGCGCAAGACCAGCACCTCGCCTTCCATGCTCCAACGCAGAACCTGAGTGCGTATGGTTTCCCGCACCAGCGAAACGCTGAATTCGTCCCCGTGTCCCGCACGCCGGATCATCAACGTGATCGGGGTGCCCGGCTCGCCGCGCATCCGGGAAACGGCGTCGGTGAGCGCCATGCCTTGCACGGGCTGGTCATCGAAACGCACGATGAGGTCGCCGCTTTGCAGCCCCGCGCGCGCCGCCGGTGTGCCGGGCATCGGGGCGACCACGCGCACCAGCCCCTCGACCATGTCCACTTGCAGACCAAGGCCGCCAAAGGCGCCCGCGATGGCGCTGCGCTGGAAGCTCTGCGCGCGCGGGTCGAGGTAGCGGGAGTGCGGGTCGAGCGAAGCGAGCGCGGCGTTGACGGTTTTCCTGAAGACGTCAGCCGGCTCGCCGGATTGCGGCTCCAGCGGCTCGATCGTCTTCAGCGCCGCGGCAATGAGCCCCGGCACGTCCACGTCCCGGGCATAGCTGCGGTGGATCCGCTGCAGCACCGTTTCAAAAAGGTCCCGGTGAAGCTCCGCCTGCTCGCCCGGTTTGACAGCTCGCATGTATGCGGATGTGAGGGGCGCCAGCAGTTCCTCTGTCACAGGCGGCGAGGCGGCGAAAGACGCTCCGCCGGCGCCGAGCAGCCAAGCCGCGGCGGGTGCGGCAAGAATCCGGAGCAAACGTGTCATAAGCGCGAACTCATCAGCGAAGCGGATCATGTTACGACATTTTGTTCCGCACACGCAG
>CAZCGD010000080.1:0-3569 GCA_964498105.1 uncultured Streptomycetaceae bacterium | reverse complement strand
GGGCGGGAGCCGGCACACGCATTTCGACATTGCCGGGGCGCTCAAGTCGGTCACCAAGTGGGTCGGGAAGATTGATCGCGCCGATCTGGTGCCGGACTACCTGCGCCGCGCGTTCACGCACCTGCGCTCGGGCCGGCCCGGCCCGGTGCTGCTCATTGTCCCGCGCGACCTCGGTGAATACGACGAGGCGCTGCAGCCCTACGTCCCGGTGAAGCGGTGGCGCTCCGGTCCCGATCCGGACGACGTCAAGGCGGCGGTCAAGGCGCTGCTGGCCGCGAAGAATCCGCTCCTGTACGTCGGTGAAGGCGTCTACTATGCCGACGCCACCGCCGAGCTGCTGCAGTTCGCCGAAGCCGCGCAAGTGCCGGTGCTGACCACGCTCAAGGCCAAGGGCACGTTCCCCGAGAACCATCCGCTGTCGGTGGGCGTGCGCGGCTCGCACGCCGCGCACTTCCTCAACCAGTGCGATCTGCTCTTCTCCATCGGCTCGAGCCTGTTTCCCAACCGGTTCAGCCACGCCATCCCCGACCCGGGGAAGAAGACGATCGTGCAGTGCACGGTGGACCTGCTCGACATCAACCGCAGCTACGAGACGCGCCACGCCGTGATCGGCGACGCGCAGCTCACGCTGAGGGCCCTCATCGACGAACTCTCGAAGCAGGGTGGCGGCCGCAAGAACGCGGCGCGAGTTGAAGAGATCCGCGCCGCGAAGCAGGCGTTTCAGGAAAAATTCCGTCCGCTGATGGAGTCGAATGAAAAGCCGATCAATCCGTACCGCGTAATCGGCGATCTCATGAAGGTACTCGACCCTAAGGCGTCGTTCGTGACCGCGGACTCGGGCAACACGCGCGACCAGACCAGCACGGTGTACGAAGCGCAGATCCCGCGCGGTCACCTGGGCTGGGGCAACGTCTCGACCCTCGGTTTCAGCCTGGCGGGCGCCGTCGCGGCCAAGCTCGCGTTTCCGGACCGGCAGTGCGTGAACATCACCGGCGACGCCGGCGTGTGCTACATGATGGGCAACTTCGAGGCGGTGGCGCGCTACCGTATCGGGATCACGACGCTCCACATCAACAATGGCGGCTACTCCGGCTACGGGCCGGGCTTCTGGGGCGGCGGCCACGATCCCTACACCTGGAAGGTGTCCGATCACGCCTCGGCGTGCATGTCGGCAATGGCGCGGGCCGTCGGCTTCCACGGCGAAGACGTGACCGAGCCCTCGGAAATCATCCCCGCGTTGAAACGCGCGTTCGACGAAAACACGAAAGGCCGGCCGGCCTTTCTCGAGTTCATCTGCTCTCACCATCCGGTTCACGGGGGATGGGTAGGGCGGTCATGAGCGATGAGGGATGAGAGCAGAATGAACAAGAGAATTGCCGTGGTCGGCGTGGGCCTGATGGGGAGCTCGCTGGCAAGACATCTCGTGGCGGCGGGCTATCCGGTGATGGTGCACGATCTCGATCCGGCGAAGGTCGAGGCGCTCGTGAAGCTGGGTGCAGGACGCGCGCGCGCGGCAGACCGGATCGCCGCCGAAGTCGATGTCATCATGCTGTCCCTGCCCAATTCGCACATCGTCAACGACGTACTGACGAACTCGCTGAAACTGTTCGAGACCGGGCGCAAGGGGCTGATCGTCGTTGACACTTCGACGCCCGACCCCGACATGTCCGCTCAGATGGCGGCGCGGTTGCGCGAGCGCGGGATCGAAATGCTGGACGGCACGATCAGCGGCACCAGCGAAATGTTCGCGGAAAAGGACGCCATCTTCATGGTTGGCGGCGCCGAAGCGGCGTTCAGGGAATGCGAGCCGATATTCCTGGCTGCCTCGAAGGAAGCGTTCTACATGGGGGCCAACGGCGCCGGCGCCAACACCAAGCTGGTCGTGAACCTGGTGCTGTCGCTCAACCGCATGGCGCTGGCGGAAGGCCTGACGCTTGCGGCAAAGGCCGGGCTCGACCAGGCGCAGGCGCTGAAGGTGCTGAAGAAGTCGGCGGCGGCGTCCCGCGCCATGGATCAAAAAGGCGACCGGATGGTGCAGAGGAATTTTCTGAAACCGGCAAGCACGCTGTCCACTTCCTACAAGGATTCGCGGCTCATCCTGGCATTGGGCGCGAAGCTCGATTGCCCGTTGCCCCTCATGAGCCTCTACGTCCAGGCTCTCGCATCCGAAGTCGCGAAAGGGAAAACCAGCCTCGATCCGGCGACGATCATCGATTTTTACCGCGATCTCGCCAATATCCGGTCATGAAATCCTGCGGACGCTCGGATAGAATATTCGACTGACCTCAACCGGGAAAGGTGTGCCATGGTAACTAAGACCTTTGAATTCACCACGGAGGACGTCGAGTACCTGCGCCATGGAGACCAGCCGCTGAAACTACGGCTGTATAAGCCGCGCGGCGCCGGTCCGTTCCCCGCGGTGGTCGACCTGCACGGCGGCGCCTGGGGCAAGGGCAGCCTGGAGGAATGCAGGGGCCGCGACGAAGTGCTGGCGAAATCCGGGCTGCTCGTCGCCGCGCTCGATTTCCGTGATGGGAACCACGGTTACCCGACTGCGCTGGTGGATATCAACTACGCGATCCGCTGGCTCAAGTCACGCGCGCAACAACTGCATACCCGCGCCGACCGGGTCGGCATCTCCGGGCAGTCGAGCGGCGGGCACCTGGCCATGCTCGCCGGCATGCGGCCGGGCGATCCGCGCTACGCCGGCATCGCGTTGCCCGCGGGTTCGCCTGCCGTCGACGCGACGGTGTGCTGCGTCGCGATGTCCTGGCCCGTCATCAATCCGCTGTCGCGCTACCGCAACGCCCTCCGCGAGCGCGCCAAAGGCACGGCGTGGGTCGGCGATATCCCGGAACGCCAGGGTTCCTTCTGGAAGAACGACGCGAACATGACCGACGGCAACCCGGTGCTCATGCTGGAGCGGGGGGAGAAGGTAGCGATGCCTCCCGCGCTCTGGGTCCAGGGCCGGCCCGACCCGGTGCACGACTACCGCGATCCTGAATCGCCCGTTCCCTTCAACGAGCCGGAGCGCTTTGCCGCGAATTACCGCAAGGCCGGCGGCGCGATCGAGATGCTGTACATCGAACAGGCCGCCCGCCAGACGGCGGTCTCGTACGATGCCGTCGCGGCGTACTTCCACCGGCAGATGCCCGTGGGACGACCCGTCGAGGAAGTGATGAAGTGACGTCACGCGTCCTCGCCAATCCAACCTGCGCAAAGAGAGAGCCATCATGCCGGATACCAGCCTCGCCTTCGATCACGTTCACCTCGTAGCCAAAGACCCGCAAGCCACCGCCGCCTGGTATGTCGACAAGCTCGGCGGCAAGATCGCGAGGAGCCTTGACGTCAAGGGCGCGCCGCAGATCTACGTGTCGTTCGGTGGCTTCATCGTCATCGACGACGCGAGCGCTGGGGACGACGACGGGTTCGACGCGTCGATCCGGCGGGAGCTCGCGCGCGCGCTGCCGGCCGATCCGCTCTCAGAGCTCGCGAACGACCACGTGCTCTATCGAACCTTCTACTTGCTCGAGCGTCCCGAAGGCCGCGTGCTCGGTCCGGAGCACGTG
>CAZCGD010000079.1:0-7625 GCA_964498105.1 uncultured Streptomycetaceae bacterium | reverse complement strand
CTCGGAGCGAAGATGACGGAATCGGTGAAGCAGCCGTTCATCATCGAGAACCGCCCGGGCGCCAACGCCAATCTTGCCGCCAAGATCGCCGCGGAGGCGCCGGCCGACGGCTACACCATCCTGTTCATGTCGGTAGCGCACATCATGAGCAAGCCGGTCTACAAGAACCTCGGCTACGACATCGAGCGCGATTTCTCGCCGATCACGGTGGTGTCGGAAGTGTCGAACGTATTCGCCGCCCATCCCTCGTTGCCGGCGAAGACGGTGAAGGAATTGATTGCGCTGGCGCGGGCCAAGCCCGGCGAGCTGACGTACGCCACCTCGGGCGTCGCCAGCCCCGAGCACTTTGCCGGCGAGATGTTCAAGATGATGACGAAGACCAACCTGCTGCCGGTTCCCTACAAGGGTGGCGGACCGATCGCCATCGACCTCATGGCCGGCCACGTCATCACCAGCTTCAGCACCATGCCGCCGATCATTCCCCATATCCGGGCCGGGCGCGTGAAGGCGCTGGCCGTGACCAAAGACAAGCGCGCGGCGGTTCTGCCCGATGTGCCGACTATCGCGGAGACCGTGCCCGGCTACGCGATGAGCACCTGGTATGGGGCCGTTGCGCCGGCGAAGACGCCACGCGAGGTCGTCGTCCGCCTCAATCAGGAGATAGTGAAGGCGCTGGCGGCGCCGGACGTCAAGGAGCGCCTCGCCTCGCTCGGCGCGGAAATCGTCGCCACCAGCCCGGAGGAGACCGCTGCGATCTTCAGGGCGGACCTCGCGAAGTACACCAAGGTGGCGCAAGCGGCGAAAATCCAGGCGGACTGAAACATCAAGGCGAAAGTCGAAAGTCGAAAGGCAAAAGGGTGTTCGTCGCCCATATCTCTTTTCCCGAAATCGTTAACTGTGAGTTGGAGGAGTTCATGCCCCATAAGCTGATACTTGCGCTGATTGCTTCCGCGCTGACCCTGGCGACGGGCGTTGCAGTCGCGCAGCAGTACCCCGTCAAGCCAGTGCGCCTGATCCTGCCGTTTCCGCCGGGGGGGCCGACCGACCTGTTGGGGCGATCGATTGCCCAGAAGCTGGGCGAGCAGATGGGACAGCAGGTGGTGCCGGAAAACCGCCCGGGCGCGGGCGGTAATCTCGGCCTCGAGCTGGCCGCAAAAGCGCCGCCGGACGGCTACACCATGGTGCTGACCTCGTCGATTATTGCGCTTGCCCCGGCGCTGTACGCCAAGTTGAATTACCAGCAGAAGGACCTCGCGCCGATATCCCTGATCGCCGAGATCCGGAACATCCTGGTGGTCCATCCCTCGGTGCCGGCCAAAAACGTCAAGGAGCTGATCGCGCTGGCGCGCAAGAATCCCGACAGGCTCACCTACGGTTCCGGCGGGGTCGGCACCACCACCCATCTGACGCCCGAACTCATCATGAGCATTACCAAGACCCGCATGCTCCACGTCCCCTACAAGGGTTCGGGCCTGGCGCTCATCGGGCTGGTCGGGGGTCACATCGACGTGCTGATCATGGCGGCGCCCGCGGCCGCGGAGCAGGTCAAATCGGGGAAGGCCAAAGGCCTGTTGATCCTCGCCACCGAGCGCTTCCCGCCGCTGCCCGACGTGCCCTCCGCGAAGGACGAGGGCGTCGTGGACTACATCGTGCGGTTGTGGTACGGCATCCTGGCGCCGGCAGGCACGCCCGCAAACCTCATCGGACGGCTCAATTCCGAGATCGTCAAGGCGCTCAACTCGCCCGACTTGAAGAAGCGGCTGGTCGACGGCGGTGTCGAGCCGCTCACCAGCACGCCGGAGGAATTCGCCAGGTTCATCGCGGTCGAGACGCCGCGCTATGCGAAGATCGTCAAGGACGCGAATATTCCTGCGCAGTGAATTTGAATCCAGGATGATCAACGCTGCCATCGTCGGACTCGGCCGCTGGGGCCGCAACATCGTCAATGCCGTCCAGGACAAAAGCGAACGCCTGCGTTTCGTGCGCGGCGTGGTGCGGCGGACTGAAACCGCCGCGGAATTCGCCGCGCAGCACGGCATCGAGCTGTCCACCAGTCTTGCCGACGCCTGCGCCGACCCACGTGTGAAGGCTGTCGCGTTGGTGACGCCGCACACGCAGCACGTCGAGCAGGTCATCGCGTGCGCCGGCGCCGGCAAGCACGTATTCTGCGAAAAGCCGCTGGCGCTGACCCGGTCCGAAGCCGAGCGCGCGGTGAACGCGTGCAAAAAGGCCGGCGTCGCGCTGGCGGTCGGCACCGACAAACGCCTGTGGCCGTCCATGCGCGAACTGAAGCGGGTGGTGGACAGCGGCGTGCTGGGCGAGGTCCTGCATATAGAGGGCCATTTCAGCAACGAGACCTCGCACCGGTTTCACGTCGCCTGGCGCGATTCGCCGGCGGAATCCCCCGGCGCCGGCATGACCGCGACCGGCATCCACGTGCTCGATGCGTTCATCAATCTGATGGGCCCGGTGCGGCGGGTGCAGGCGCAGGTGATCTCGCGCCGGCCGCCGCCGCTCATGCTCGACACGGTATCCGCGATTTTTGAGTTCGAGAATGGCGCAAGCGGCATGCTCGGCACGTTCCGGGTGACGCCGAACTACTGGCGCGTCCATGTCTTCGGCGAGAAGGGGTCGGCCGAGGCGCTGGGCGAGACCGAGCTGGTGCTGCGCATGACGGGAGAGCAGCCGCAGCGCCAGGCGTTCGAGCCGGTGGATGCGCTGCGCCTCGAGTTCGATGCCTTCGCGGACGCCGCGGCGGGCCGCGCGCCGTTCCCGGTCACGACCGCGCAGATGGTCGCCACCGTCGCCGCGCTGGAAGCGATGAACAAGGCGATGGCGGCGAACGCGGGGGTCCGCGTTTGAGGGGTGAGGGAGTGAGTCCGGGGTTTCGAAGGGCGTGCCTGCGCACGTCCGAGCCGGCGAACGCCCGACCCGATGCAGCGGGGCGGGCCGGAGGGATGAGTGTTGAATGTTGAGTGTTGAGTGACGAGTGAAGGAGGAAAAATCATGAAGCGCTCCGCGGCGATTATTTTGGGTCTCCTATTGATTAGTTTGGGCCACGCGGTGGTGGCACAAACTTATCCATCGCGGCCGATACGGATCATCGTGCCGTTCGCGCCCGGCGCGGCGACCGACATCATTGCGCGCCTGCTCGGGCAGAAGATGACCGAGGCGTGGGGGCAGCCGGTGGTGGTGGACAACCGCGGCGGCGCCGGCGGCAATCTCGGCATGGGTCTCGCCGCGCAAGCGGCTGGCGACGGCCACACGATACTGTTCGTGAGCTCGAGCCTGATGGTCAACCCGGGTCTCTACAAGAAGATCCCGTACGACCCATACAAGAGCTTCATTCCGATCTCGAATCTCTCCGCTTCGCCCCACGTGTTCTATACGCACCCGAGCGTGCCGGCGAAGTCGCTGTCCGAGCTGATCAACCTGGTGAAGAATGACCCGAAGAAATACAGCGTGGCCACGCCGGGGATCGGCACCGTTCCCCACCTCTCGGCATACCTGCTGGCCATCGAAGCGAAGCTCGATCTCGTGACCGTGCCCTATGGCGGTGGCGGGCCGTCGCTGGTGGCGGTGCTGGGCAATCAAGTGCCGATCGGGTGCCAGGCGATTCCGCCGGTGACGCCTCACCTCCAGGCGGGTCGGTTGCGCGCGCATGCCCTGACGAGCCCGCAGCGTTCGCCGATCGCGCCCGACGTGCCGACCATGGCCGAACTGGGGTTCAAGGGCCAGGAATCGGAAACGATCACCGGCATGCTGGTGCCCGCTGGAACGCCGGCCGCGATCGTCAAGAAGCTGCATGCAGAGGCGGCCAGGGGCATGGCGCTGCCCGACGTGAAGCAGCGGGTACTGGACATGGGTGCCGACGTAATCGTCAGCTCGCCGCAGGAGTTCACCGCGCAGATCAAGCGCGAAGTCACGCGCTGGAGCAAGGTGATCAAGGACGCCAATATCCCCGCTAACTGAAGGCAAAAGGCAAAAGGCAAAAGGTAAAAGGCAAAAGGCAAAAGGCAGGGAGATCACTGCCTGGCAGGCTCCTGCTTCATTTTTCATACTTGAGTTTCTGGCGGCCTTGGCGCCTTGGCGTCATGGCGGCTGATTCAATGCGTATAACAGACATTAGGGTGACCTCGGTCGCGCTGAAGTCGACCCTGCGCAACGCGGTGTTCGACTTCAGCGAGATGACCACCTCGGTGGTGGCCGTGCTCACCGACGTGATGCGGGACGGCAAGCCCGTCGCCGGCTTCGCTTTCAACTCCACCGGCCGCTACGCGTGCGGCGCGCAGATGCGGGCGAGGTTCATTCCCCGCATCATGGCCGCGAAACCGGAGTCGCTGCTGAACGCCGCCGGCGACAACCTCGACCCGGAGAAAATCCTCGCCTGCATGATGCAGCGCGAAAAGCCGGGCGGCCACACCGAGCGCTCGGTCGCCATCGGCACCATCGAGGTCGCGGTGTGGGATGCGGCCGCGAAGATTGCCGGCAAGCCGCTGCACCGCGTGCTGGCCGAGCGCTACCACGGCGGCAAGTCGGTCGGCAGGGTGCCGTGCTATGTCGGTGGTGGCTGGTACCAGCCGGGGAAGGGGATACCCGAATTGCTGGACGAGATCCGCGGCCGGCTCGACGAGGGCTACACCACCATGAAGATCAAGGTGGGCGGCGTCTCCATCCCCGAGGACGTGAAGCGGGTCGAGGCCGCGCTGAAGGTCGTGGCCTCCAGCCAGAACCTCGCGGTGGACGCCAATGCCGGCTTCGACCGCAATCGCGCGCTGGCTTACGCCAGGGCGCTCGCGCCGTTCAAGCTGCGCTGGTTCGAGGAGCCGACCGACCCGCTCGACTACGCATTGCTCTCAGACGTGGCGGCGATCTACGATGCGCCGATCGGCACCGGCGAGAACCTGTTCTCGACGCAGGACGTGGAGAACCTGGTGCGCTTCGGCGGCCTGCGCGCCGACCGCGACATCATCCAGACCGACGTGCCGCAGTCCTATGGCATCGTGCAGTTCTCGCGCACGCTCGCCGCGCTGAAGAAACACGGCTGGGAACGGAAAGCCGTGTTCCCGCACGGCGGCAACCAGATGACACTCGCCATCGTCGGCGGCTTCGGGCTTGGTGGGTGCGAGGCGTATCCCGGGGTGTTCGGCGTCTTCGCCGGCTTTGCGGATGACGCGAAGGTGGAAAACGGCTATCTCAAGCTGCCGGACCGGCCGGGGATCGGGTTCGAAGCGCAGAATGCGTTGTATGCGGTGATGCGTGAGTTAGTAAATTAACCGCCGATGAACGCCGATGGACGCCGATAGAAACTAGAACACACGCCACAGAGAACACAGAGGAAAAAAAGAGAGCCGATTCACGATTCACGAATCACGACTCACGGCCTATTTGAACCGCCAAGTCGCCAAGAAGAACAATAATGGAACCACAGATGAACACAGATAAACACGGATGACGGAAAACCAAAATCTTGAACCTTGAACCTTATTTGCCATAGAGGACACGGAGAACATGGATTTGATGTTGAAAGGCAAGGTCGCTATCGTCGGCGGGGCGAGCAAGGGCCTTGGCCGGGCGTGCGCGCAGGCGCTGGCGGAAGAAGGCGTGAACCTGACGTTGTGCAGCCGGTCGCAGCCGGACCTGGAGAAAGCGGCGCAGGAAATTCGCGACGGGACGGGCACCAACGCCATGGCGTTTGCGGGCGATCTGGATCGCCCCGAGACCGTGCGCGATCTCGTCGCCGCCACCGTCGCCCGCTACGGGCGCCTCGACATACTCGTGAACAACTCCGGCGGCCCGCCCCTGGCTTACGCGCAGACCGCCACCGAAGAACAATGGGCCACCGCCGTGCAGCGATCGCTGCTGTTCTTCGCCCGGATGTCGCGGGAAGCCCTGCCTCACCTGAAGAAGAGCGGCCGCGGCCGGATCATCAACATCCTGGCGAGTACGGTCTACCAGCCCATCCCCAATCTCGCGCTCTCCGGCGCCACCCGCATGGGCGTGGTGGCGTACGCGAAGAGCCTCGCCGACGAAGTGGGGCGCGACGGCGTCCTGGTGAACAACGTGTGCCCCGGCTCCATCCTGTCGGAGCGCATGCTCTCGAACGTGACGTCGCGAGCCAAGGAGAAGGGCATTTCAGTGGAGGAAGCGCTCGCGGAGCGCGCGGCCGAGACCGCGGTGGGACGCGTCGGCGAACCGAAGGAGCTGGCGTACCTGGTGGCGTTCCTGGCATCGGCGCGGTCGAGTTACATCACCGGGACGACCATGCTGGTCGACGGGGGGCTCGTGCGCTCGGTGCTGTGAATACAGTGTTGAATTTTGAATGTTGAATTTTGAGTGGAACGTAGACTTGGGAGACTCCCAAGGGTTAATGCAGGTTGGCGATGGGGTGAGGCAGGCGTAAAATTATCGATATTGAAGTTTTCAAGAGCGGTGCAAGATGAGCGAACTCGAGCAGCTCGAGCAGAGAATTCGGAATCTCCCGGCGGAGGAGCTGGCGAAGTTTCGCGCGTGGTTCGTCGAGTTTGACCACCTGGTCTGGGACAAGCAGATCGAGGCCGATTCGAGAGCCGGTAAGCTCGACGGCCTGGCCGCCCAGGCGCTCGCGGATTACAAGGCGGGGAAGGCCCGCGAAATGTGAGGCATTACGCCTCGCCCAGGTTCTGGAGCCTGTACCAGGGCTTGCCAGCAGAAGTGCGCGAGCTTGCCGACAAGAACTACCGGCTGCTCAAGTCTGATTCCCGGCATCCGTCCCTTCATTTCAAGAAAATCGGCAAGCTTTGGTCGGTACGCGCCGGTGCGCACTACCGGGCGCTCGGCGTCGAGGTCGAGGGCGGCATGTGCTGGATCTGGATCGGCACGCATGCCGAATACGACGAACTCGTTTAACGGAGGGGACGATGGCACCGGTCAAGGACGCGAGTCATTTGTATGAAGTGGAGCGCCGGGTGAGTCATGCCGCGCGGCCCGGGTTTCGCATCAACGAGCTCCAGATCTCGCCGAAGCAGAAGGTGCCCTGGCACTACCACAGCAACATCCGGGACACGTTCTACGTGCTCGAGGGGAGAATCAGGGTCTTCCTGCGCGATCCCAAGGAGGAGGTGCAGCTCGGGCCTGGCGACACCTATGCGGTCAAGCCGCGCCGCCCGCACCTCGTCGTGAATGGAGGGGACACTTCGGCGACTTTCCTCGTGCTCCAGGGCATCGGCGAATACGATTTCGTTCCACTCACATAGAGAGTCTCCATGGCGCCGATATCCTGCAGACCAGGACTTCTTATTCCGGCGCGATGACCACGACGTGATTGCGGCCCACGTTGAGGAACGGCGCGGCGAAGATCTTTCGTCCCTCCAGGTCCCACACCTCCGCGTTGACCACGACGAAGAAAGCCTTGGAATCCAGCACGTAATCGGTGATGCGGGCGCCGGCTATGAGTTCGATGTCTCCCTTGATGCGGTACGATCCCGCCAGGATCGTAACGCGCGTCTTGTTGTTGCTTTCTGCCATGACTTGCCTCCTTGTGCCGGCGATACTGGCTGGCGAAGAGTATATCCCGTTCGATAACGACAGAGGTAACACACCCCGTGGATAGCACCGACCTTGCGCTCCTGGAGCAACTGCGCGCT
>CAZCGD010000078.1:0-18521 GCA_964498105.1 uncultured Streptomycetaceae bacterium | reverse complement strand
ATACTCGCCAAGGCTCTCGGATGGGACCACGTCGTCTATGGATCCGCGTCGCTGAACGCCGCCATGGAGGAGCCCGGCGTAATCCGTCAAAGAAATCCCAACTACGGGATCACCGTGGCCGAGGCGCCAGGACGTGAATCCGCCAGGCTGCTCAAGGTCAAGGAGACCTTCGGGGCCGCGGGTATTGCGGTCGAAATCGGCAGCGATGGCCCCGCACTGCTGTGGGACAAGTTCATGGGGCTGGTTGCGAACAGCTCGCTGTGCGCACTGCTCCGATCGCCCATGGGCGTGGTGCAGAAAGACGACGACTGCTGGGCGCTCTACACCGCCGTATTCAGAGAGGTTATTGCGGTAGGGCGAGCGTCAGGCATTTCGATACCGCCGGAGAAGGCCGAGGCGCGGCTCGCGCGTGCGCGAACATCGCCGCCGATGGTGATGTCCTCCCTGGCTGTCGATCTGGTTGCGGGCAATCGCCTGGAGTATCCCTGGCTGGGCGGGCGAGTGCGGGAGCTGGGCAGGGAACACGGCATCCCTACGCCGGCGAACGATTTCATTGGGGCCGCGTTGAAGCCGTTCCTGTCTGGCAAGGCGCCAGCAGGGTAAAAAGGGACGCACACCATTTCCCGGTCCTTGAAAAAATGTGTGCGTCCCCGGAGCTCTACCATCGAGTGAGAGAGCGGTCACTTGCACCGCGGCCGGAGAATACAGTCAGCGCTTGTTCGGCGTTGTTCCGGAAGCGATCGAATCGGGAACGAGCATTCGGATGCTGCCATCCTGTCGCGACGTGATGAGCAGTTCGCCGTCGCGGGTCTGGCTGATGAAGAGATCGGCGCGGGCGATTTTGGCGCCCATTTTCCGATTGATCAGCTCTTGCAGCGACACATCCACCCGGTTACCGCCGGCGTCCCGCTCGTAGAGCTGCACTTCCTCGATCGGTGCCACGGTGCGGGGAATCCCATCGTCGGCCTTCTTCATCGCGGCGAGGTCGGCCGCGAAGATGCGGCCGCCATGAATGTCGCCAAAGACATACTTGCCGCGGAGCGCGGCGATCCGGCCGTGATACGCGAACCCGCCGCTTATCGCCCGCCCTTCGTCGTGGTCGTAGATCGCGACCGGGTACGTGACGCCGTCCTTCTGGCGCCCGTCCAGGATTTCCTCGGGCAGCGGGTTGAGCTCGTTCAGTGCACCGCCGCGCCAGCGGCCATTTTCCCAGTATCCTTCGCGCCTCATCCAGCCATAATTCCCGCCGTTGCGAACGATATTGATCTCCTCGATGTGGTTCATCCCGATGTCGTTGGCGAACATGGTCCCGTCGGTGTCCCACGACACCCTGTGGGCGTTGCGGAATCCGTAGGCGTAGATTTCGCCCAGCGTGTTCGGGTCGCCGTCCGCGGCGAATTTGTTGGCCATTGGAATCGTGTAGTCACCGAGGCCTTTCACGCCGCGGGTTACCGACGGACTGCGCGGATCGATGCGCAGGATGGCGGTTATGATCGAATCGAGACGCTGTGTCTGAGCCGGATTGCTCTGGTTCGGTCCGCCGCCATTGCTGAATCCATGATCGCTGCCGCTGATGTAGAGCAGGCCGTAGTCCACGTCCCCGGGCCTGGCCGTCGGGTTGAACTCGACCGCGCTCAGGGGATGCGTCAGGTTGGCGACCACGTGGGCCGTACGCAGGAGCTCACGCCGGATGCCCGCAAACACGTTGGCGGCCGGATTCGTCGCGCGCCACTCGGTGACGACGTTGTGGTAGGTCACGTCCTTCAATCCGTACCCGGGCGGAATGAAGTCGGGCGTCGCCGGATTGCCCGGCCCATGCTCCCCATGCACGGTGTAGGACAGGCCATTTCGCGCGAACTCCGGATGGAAGACAAACCCGATGAATCCGCTCGAGAGCCGGTTGTAGACCGCATGCGGAAACGTGTCCGCCAAATTCGCATACACCTGCGGCTGAGCGTTCGAGTCGATCAGATACAGGAAACCGCGCGAGTCGTTGGCGAAGCGGCGGCCGTCGGGAAGGTCCCGTACGTAGTTCACCCGCGCCCAGCCGGCTGGTTTTACGTCCTGATCGGCGGGGCGAATCCCGCGGGTGTCCGGCAGGCGCGCCAGCTCCACGATCTCGACCGCCAGGCCGCGTTTCTCGATTGGGGTCGGAACCGGGTTGCTGGTGATCTGCGCCGCTACCGAGCCTGCGGCCACGATTGCCAGCAGCGACATGATGATTTGCAGCTTTCGTCTGCGCATGGAACCTCCATGATCCTCAGATGGGTAACCGCGTCTGCGACAATCCATTGACGTCCGCGATCGGCGTCATCCTACACCGTTACTGCGTATTGCAGAATACAGGGACTGTCCCGTTTTTAGCAGGGTAAAAAGGGATGCACACCATTTCCCAGTCCTTGAAAAAATGTGTGCGTCCCCGGAGCTCTCGCGGAGCCCGGAGCTCTCATCAAGCTATATCCGAGATTCGTCGATCTGCAGTCCCAGGCAGTGCTTGCCCCCCAGCTCGTAGTGGGCCAGGCGGCCTTGCGAGTGCTGGGTGATCACGTGCATGTCGTGAAAGAGGCGATGGATCAGGTGGCCATCGAACACGACGGTCGCGCCGCAGGCGGTGTAGAGGCTGTCGACGATCCCCGCGGCGAGCCGTATGGCGTGAGTCGCCGCAAGGCGCAGGTTCATGCGCTGGTCCAGGCTCAGCGTCGGCGCCTCCGTTGAGGTTGCCTCGTCCCAGATGTCGCGCACTGCCGCCATGAGAAAGGCGCGACCGGCACGCAAGGCCGCTTCGGCCTGACCGACGGCGAGCTGGGAGATCGCCTGATCGCGCAGGAGGCCCTGCAGGTTGCGCGGAGCCTTCACGCCGGCCACCTCGAAGAATGCGTTCAGGCAGCTTCGCGCGAGGCCGAGGGCGACCATACCGTCACCAGCCGCGAATCCCAGCGTGAGCGGAATCTTGTAGCGCGGGCCGGGGCTGACCAGCGGTGCGCCGAAGGTGAACACGGTCCGCTCCTCGGGCACAAAGACGTCCTTGACCTCGAAGGTATGAGTGCCCGTGCCGCGCATTCCCTTCGTGTGCCACGTGTCGATCAGCTCGACTTGCGCGACGGGCACCAGGCAATACCGCACTTCCGGCTTTCCGTCCTTCTGCCTCACCTCGCCGTTTTCGATGACCTGAGCGTGCGCGGCCACCCACGAAGCGTGCTTGCAGCCGGTGCTGAAAGGCTGGCGACCGCTGACGCGAAATCCCCCCGGCACCGCCACGGCCTTCGCGGTAGCACCCGGAGTATTCGATACCACGCTGCGTGGCGTGTCGATCCAGATTTCGCGCGCCACTGCGCGTGGCATACGGGCCGCATAGGTCGCCCAGTTCGCGCCCTGGCTCACGGTCCAAGCCGTGCTGGCATCGGCTTTGCCCAGCTCCTCGATGACCTGCACATAGGTCGGAAAGTCGATCTCCAGCCCGCCGACGGCACGTGGCACGGCCATGAGATAGAGGCCCGCGTCGGCGAGTGCGTGGAAGACCGGTTTTGGCAACTCCCGAGCCGCTTCGGTCTGCTCAGCGTTCTCCCGAACCAATGGGGCGAGCTGGCGGGCGGCTTCGAGTAGGGATGACGGCGGAGACAGGGCAGTCACGGCTGGGGAATTGGACGACATGTCGAGAGAATATGGGACAGGCTACGTTTCAGCTCTGCCTGGAACAACGAGGATCATGGATACTATCCCGAAATAGAGGCGTTAGCGCCACGCCGGCTCCATCATCCCTTTTTGCAACAGCGGCCCGGCCTCCGGTGAAGTGACGAACTTGATCAACGCCCTGGCCCCCTCCTGTTCCTTCGAGACCGCCATGATGGCGATGGCGAACACGACGTATTGGTGGAGGTTCCCCGGCAGATTACCCACGTAATCGGTGCCGGCAACCGGCTTGCTCACGTTGAGCTGCTGGATCGCCATTTCCACTTCGCCGCGCGCCACGTAACCAGCGGCGGGACCGCCGTCGCTATGGACGGTCCTGGATTTCATCTGCTCGGCGATGCCGAGCTTTTCGATCGCTCGCGCTGCGACGTTGCCGCTTCCGCCGAACGAATACGCGATCGACCCGGCGTTGAGCAGCGTCCGCCTGAAGGCCTCCGGCGTGCTGATGTCGGGCCAGGCCGCGCCAGACTTGACGGAAAGGCCGACCGCTGCACGCGCGAAAATCGTGCTGGAGCCCTCTACCACCTTGCGCCGCCTGATGACGCCGTCCATCACGCTGGTGGTCTGCACTATCAGGTCGGCGGGAGCATCGGAGCTGAGCCTTTGCTCCAATGCAGCCCTGCTCTCCTGGCTGACGATCGGCTTGTGGCCGGTTATCCGGGTGAACGCGGGGGCAAGCTCGTTCAATCCCGAGATCGATCCCATGGACGCCTGGACGATCAGTTCGGCAGCGCGGCTCACTTCCGGCTGATCAGCCTTTCTTCGGCGACCAGCCATAGGCCTTGGCGCAGGCACCGCCCATCAGCATCGCTCGTTCGCTGTCGCTCAGGCGGTCGGTCAGGCGGAAGGGCTCGACGGCCTGTTCGTAATTGACGACCGCAAAGGCGCGGGTCCAGTCGGTGCCCCACAGGCAGCGCTCGAAACCCCAGGCGTCGAACAGGCGGGCGAGCGGATCCCAGATGTCCGGGAAAGGATACGGTTTCTGCGACAGCGTGCAGGCGCCGCTCACCTTGATCACCGCGTTCTTGCGCCGGGCGAGTTCCAGCACCTTCGGCAGCTCGGCCCAGGGCTCGCGCGGGGCGGGCGGCGTGCGCGGCTGCATGATGCCCAGATGGTCGATGATGAATCGCGTGTCGGGATGGCGGTCGATCACCGCCGTGCCCCTCTCCAGGTTGCCCCAGCACAGGATGTTGACCGGGAAGTCGTGGCGGACCGCTTCGCGCAGCACGCGGTCGAGACCCTTGTCACTCGGGTTGCGGCCCGGCTCCTTCGTCACGATGACGCGGATGCCGACCGTGCCCGGCGTCTTCTTCCAGTCGGCGATGGTCTCGGCCACCGCCGGGTCGTCCGGGTTCACCGGCTTCACGATGCCGAACCGGCCGGGATGCTTCCGCTGCACCTCCACCGCGTAGCTCGCGTCGTAGCCGTAAATGGAAAAGGCGGAGATGAAGATCGCGCCGTCTATCCCGAGCTTGTCCATCGCCGCCACGGTCTCGTCGCCCGTAGCGCTGGGGGGCCAGTTCGGCACGTTGAGCCACGGCCGCGTCGGCGTGTTCGCCTCGAAGGCGTGGACCTGGGAATCGATGATCGGCATCGGTGAAGCTCCTCTCCTGGTTTGAATTGCGTGACGAATGACGGGTGACGAGTGACGAGGTTGGTGTTCAGGTTACTGGCGGTTCATTCCACGTTCCACGTTCCACGTTCATCCTTCATCCTTCAGCCTGGGCGCAAGGACCACGTTTTTCAACGCCGCCGCGCGAACCAGCGACAACCACACGTAAGCAAGCATCATCACCGCCCCTCCCGCGAGCGCGAGGCGCGGCCCTGCCCACTCCCCCGCGACGTTCAGCAGGAATCCACTCAGGAACATCAGGCTCCAGACCAGCGCGAACACGCTCATCACCCGCCCGCGGTAATGGTCTTCGACCAGCGTTTGCAGCATCACCTGCACGCAGGTCAGGAACCAGGCGTGGCACAGGCCGGCCACCAGGAGTGCGAAAAAAGAAAGCCAGTACCAGTCGCTGAAAGCGAGGCCGATCAGCGCCACGTTATAGACCGTCAGGGCGCCCACGATCAGGTTTCTCGGTGACAGGCGCGACTGCAACCAGGCATAGGATAGAAAGCCGGCCAAGGCGCCGACGCCGACGGCGGATGCGAGGATGCCAAGGCCCCGCGAATCGACCTGCAAGACATCCTTGGCGAATACCGGAAGCATGTGGATAAAGCCCATGGCCAGGATTGCGTTGAGCAGTCCCGCGCCGATGACCCTGGCGAAGGCTTCGTTGGCGCGAATGTAGCGCAGGCTCTCGGTAAAGTTGTTGAGCAGGCTGCCATGCGGACGCGCGGCGCCGTGCGCGGGGCGAACCAGGAACAGCACCGCGATCATCGTGCTGACCGCCGCCGCGCACAGCAGGAAGGTGGCCGGCGCGCCGGCCGCGGCGATGATAAATCCCGCGATCGAGGGGGCGATCACGCGGCTGCTGCCGAAAGCCATGGAGATCAGCGGCACCGCGGAGCGCAGCAGCGGGCGCGGCAGCAGGCGCGGGAAGAACGACGCGCGCGCGGGCTCGTCGATGGCGGCCGAAAATCCCCACAGAAACGCGCCGAGCGCGAGATGCCACAGCTGCGCCACGCCGAGCAGCGTCGCCACGCCGACCAGGATCATGGCGATCGCGGCGTTGACCTGCGCGAAACCGATCAACTTGCGCGCATCGATGCGATCGGCCAGCACGCCGCCCAGGAGCGTCAGGGCGAACTGGGGCACGAAACCGCACAGATGGATGAAACCCAGCTGCGCCTGCGATCCCGTGATCTCGAAGGCGAGCCACCCCAGCGTGAACGCAAACATGTGCTGGCCGACGACCTGCGTGACCAGGGCCAGCCAGTAAAGGCGAAAGTCACGCACCCTCAGCGCGAGGAGAGGATTGGCTTTTTCTTCCAAGATGGATGTTGCTCGAGTTGTCACCCGAAGCTTACCGCACGGCGGCCTCTGATAACGCAGCCGCGATTTCAGGCACAATTGCCACTGTGCCAGGCGCTCCAACCGAAGTAAAACGCGGCTACGTCGTCGCCGGCTTCTTGCTCGCCATCGGCGGCGTGGTGTTCTTTTCCCTGCGGCCGATCTTCATCAAGCTCGCTTACGACTGGGTCACCGACCCCGTTACCCTGCTCGCGCTGCGCATGGTGTTCTCGGTGCCGTTCTTCATCGCGGCGGCGTTCTGGGTGAGGAGCGGCGCGGAGCATCGCCCGCTCGCGGGGCGCGAGTTCGCCGCCGTCATCGCCCTCGGCATCTTGAGCTACTACGGCGCGAGCTTCCTCGACTTTCTTGCCCTCCAGTACATACCGGCGGGGCTGGGGCGCCTGCTGTTGTTCACCTACCCGACCATCGTGGTGATGCTGTCGGCGCTCCTGCTGCGCAAGCGCGTCACCGTCCGCGAGATCGCGGCGCTGGCGCTCACTTACGCCGGCCTCGCGCTGGTGTTCGCGCACGCCCTGGACGGGGAGCAGAAGAACTTCTGGCTCGGCGCAACCCTCGCCTTCGCCAGCTCGATCTGCTACGCCCTCTACCTCGTCGCCGGCGCCGAAGTCATCACGCGCGTTGGCTCGGTGCGGTTCACCGCCTACGCCATGAGCGCAGCGAGCGCGGCCTGCATCCTCCAGTTCCTGCTGCTGCGCCCGCTCTCCGCGCTCGACCTGCCGGCGCCGGTGTACGGCTACGCGATCGCGATGGCCGTAGTCAGCACGGCGGTCCCGGTGTTCATGACTTCCGAGGCGCTGCGCCGCGTCGGCGCCAACACCGTCGCCATCATCGGCGCGCTCGGCCCGGTGACGACCATCGCCTTCGGCTGGCTGGGATTGGAAGAAGTGATGACGCCGCTGCAGATCGCAGGCTCGGCGCTGGTGCTCGTCGGCGTGGTGGTCATCAGCCTGCGGCCGGCGAAGCCGGCCTAGGTAAAAGAAAAACCCCGCTGCGAAGCGGGGTGTGGCTCACAGCAACATCCAAGCGGGCTTACATCAGGTCCGTGCGGACTGGTTTCCCGATCCCGTCCTATCAGTCATCCTGCTTCGACGCAGTCCCAATGTATGGGTCAATTGATCGAGCCGAGAAGGAGATTTCCGAACAATCTGAAATTGGTCCGGCGTAACATAGGCACGCGTTCTCATAGTCTCCCAGACTATGTCTTGGTACAGACGATCGTAAATACCACGCTGCATCTTTCCGCACCGCTTACATGTTCTGTAGGCATGAACAGACTTGACGTTGATTGTCCACTGATGCGTGATTAGACAGAGCATGAATGACTCCCCGTGGTGTGTTGTGGTTTCGATGAAGATGCATCGTCCTCTTACGCCAGCGGATTATATTCACGGAATTGGTCCTGTTGAACAGTTGCTTTCACCCAGGAGCGCTTGCGGGACAGTTGGCGGCATTTCCTTTTTATCCATCAGTCCGTTTCGCGCATCTCGTGAATTCCTGTGCAACTCTTTTCCGTAACCCGTTGACCGGCTTGAAGGATGACAATGTCACGCTCACAAGGCCGTTTAAATATTCGAGTTTTGGGCCAACCACCCCTCCAAATGTAGATTAAACAGGGTCGGGTCCACTTTTTTGGGTTGAAATGTGAACCCGGCCCCAGTCCTGGAGGAAGGTTTTGTCCGGGACCGGCCGTGTGTTGACAACTGCTATACGCCAACGTAAGATGCGTATATCTGTTGTGTGTACGGAGCGGGAGAAACTCATGCGTGATGCCGCCATCAACCTGCGGGCTCGTCCCGAGCAGCGGGACCTGATCGACCAGGCTGCGGAGCTGCTCGGCAAGAACCGCTCCGACTTCATGCTCGAGGCCGCCTGCGACAGGGCCCAGTCGGTGCTGCTCGATCAGGTGTTTTTCAGTCTGGATGCCGAGAAGTTCCGGCAGTTCAACAAGCTGCTCGACGCGCCGCCCGCCCGCAATCCAGGGCTTGAGCGCCTCATGGCGGTCAGGGCGCCCTGGGGCAGGAAGTCCGCGAAGGCCTGAGCTTGCAACTCAGTCCACCGGAGCCCTTGACGGCTTTGCATCGACTGGATGACTTCGAGTGCGGCGAGGTGGCGCTCGATGACTGGCTCAAGCGCAGGGCATTGGCCAACCAGTCAAGCGGGGCGAGCCGCACCTTTGTCGCCGCCGATCATGACGGTCGGGTATGTGGCTACTACGCCATGGCAGCCGGCGCCGTCTCGCACCAACTGGCAACAAGCGGCGTACGCCGCAACATGCCTGATCCTGTTCCGGTCATGGTGCTTGCCCGGCTCGCGGTCGACCGCAGAAAACACGGACAGCATCTGGGAGCGTCATTGCTGCAGGACGCTGTCAATCGCGCAGTGGCCGTATCTCAAAATGCCGGGGTGAGAGCCCTGCTCGTGCATGCGCTCCACGAGCGCGCCAAACAGTTCTACGAGCACTACGGTTTTCAGCCGTCGCCGACGCATCCGATGACGCTCATGCTGCGCTTGAGCGGCGTTTCCTTCCCTGGGGTCGGACCACGCTAAGTCTACGGGCAGGCATAACTGGTGACGTAGTGACGAAGTGACGGGTTTTCCCTCATCCCTCCGCCCTCATCCCTATTAGTACGGCGTGCCGTCCTTCCGCGTAAACCGCCGTCCCTGCGGCGTCGCGCGCCCGGCGATGTCGTCGTCGGGATAGGTCACGGCATCCTCCGGGCGGCGATCACCCACTTCGAGATAAACGGCATCACGCTGCGCGCGGTTGACGAGGCAATGCCCGTCGGCCTTCCCCGCGGGAAAGCCTGCGCACATGCCGGGAGTCAGCTTCTGTTCGCCGTCGTTGGTGACGAGTATCAGCTCACCGCTCACGACGTAAATGAACTCGTCCTCATGCAAATGCCAGTGACGCAGCGCAGACACCACGCCCGGCGGGATGGTCGTCAGGTTGACGCCGAAGTTCTTCAACCCGCACGCGTCGCCCAGCCGCTGCTTGCGGCGCGTGGCGACCCGCGACTTGAACGGCTCGGGATAAGCGGAACCGGTGACGGCCGGCACCTGCGCCGGGTCCAGCGCCGGTAGATTCAATTTGGTTGCCATCCCTGTTCTCCTTTCCATCGGGCGTCAATAGTGGGGCGCCGGATGAGCGGCGGTCGTGTCCGTCCGCTCGATCCGGCGCAGACGGCGCCGCACGCGCCCTGGGAGATTTTAAAAATCTCCCAGGGCAAGTGTCATGGCGCCGTCCGGAAATAGATGACGTCGCCGTCCCGCACCACGTAGTCCTTGCCTTCGAGCCGCATCTTGCCGGCTTCCTTCGCCCCCTGCTCGCCGCCGCAGGTGATGTAGTCGTCGTAAGTAATTACTTCGGCCCGGATGAAGCCGCGCTCGAAGTCGGTGTGGATCACGCCGGCGGCCTGCGGCGCCGTGTCGCCCTTGTGAATGGTCCACGCGCGCACTTCCTTGGGTCCCGCCGTGAAATAGGTCTGCAGCCCCAGCAGGCCGTAGACGGCGCGCGCCAGGCGGTCCAGTCCCGGCTCCTCGAGCCCGAGATCGTGGAGAAAGACCTGCTTGTCCTCCGGGCTCATGCCGGCCATCTCCGCCTCGATCGCGGCGCAGATGGCCACCGCCGGGACGCCTTCGCGCGCCGCATACTCCTCAACGCGGGCCAGCAGCGGATTGCCATTGAAACCGTGCTCGTCCACGTTGGCGACGTAGAGCGCCGGCTTGGCGGTGATCAGGCACAACGGCTGCAGGAGGGGCAGCGCCTCGGGTTCGAGGCGCAGGCTGTGCACCGGCTTGCCCTGGTCGAGGTGCGCGCGCACTTGCGCGAGCAGCGCTTCAAGCTTGACCGCCTCCTTGTCGCCGGATTTCACGCGCGACACGTTCCGCGCCTGCGCCTTCTCGACGGTTCCGAGATCGGCGAGCGCGAGCTCGGTGTGGATGGTCTCGATATCGGAGACCGGGTCCACCCGTCCCGCGACGTGCACCACGTTCTCGTTCTCGAAACAGCGCACCATGTTGATGATGCCGTCGGTTTCGCGGATGTGGGCGAGGAACTGATTGCCAAGGCCTTCGCCCTTGGACGCGCCCGCCACCAGGCCCGCGATGTCCACGAATTCGACCACCGCCGGCGTCACCTTCGCGGGTTTCGCGATGTCGGTGATTCTCGCGAGGCGCGGGTCCGGCACCGGCACCACGCCGACGTTGGGGTCGATGGTGCAGAACGGGTAATTCTCGGCCGGAATGGACGCCTGGGTCAGCGCGTTGAACAGCGTGGACTTGCCGACGTTGGGCAGCCCGACGATACCGCATTTGAGGCTCATTTCTTGCGCGCCGACTCCGAGCCGGGCAGGAATTTTTTGAAGAACGAGCCAAGACCACCGGCCTTTTCGGCTGTGCCGGCGTCGGCGGCCGGTTCCGCCGCTGCCGCTGCCGGCTGCGCGGTTGGCTCCGGCTGTTTCGCCTGCGCGGTCTGGTCGGCCCGTGCCTGCTTCGCGGGCGTCTCCGCTTTCGGCTTATCCGGACGCGGCGTCTTCCCGGCATTGTCGTCCGTGTGCAGCTTCAGCATCGCGCCCTGCAGGTCGCCGGCGAGCACCAGCGGCAGCACCTCGAGCGCGCGGCCGACCGCGGCGTCGATGTCGGCGCGCTCCTCCTGCGCCGGCCGGTGCAGCACGTAATCGGTCACCAGCCGCCGGTCGCCGGGATGACCGATGCCAATGCGCAGGCGCCAGTAGTCGTGGGAGCCGATGCGGGCCGAAATGTCCTTCAACCCGTTATGGCCCGCGGCGCTGCCGCCCTGCTTGATTTTCACCACGCCCGGCGCGAAGTCGAGCTCGTCGTGCACTACCAGGATGTCAGCGGGCGCGATCCGGAAGAAGCTGGCCAGCATCTGCACCGGCCGGCCGCTCAGGTTCATGTGGCTCTGGGGCAGCATCAGCCAGACGCCGCTCGCCTCGTGGCGCCCGACGAGCGCCTGGAACTTGGCGTCCTTGCGCAGCCCCGTATGCGAGTCCGAGGCGAAACGCTCGACCAGCCAGAAGCCCGCGTTGTGCCGCGTCGCCTGGTAGCGATCTCCCGGATTGCCAAGTCCTACGATCAGCTTCATTCGACGAATGCTAAATGTTGAATGTTGAGTTTTGAATGAAATTCATTGCAGGAGCAGAATCAATTAAACATCAAGCATTCAAAATTCAACATTGACGCAAAAAAAGCCCGCCACGTCGCGTGAACGAGGCGGGCTTTTGCCGCGGGCGCGGCGTTACTTGCCGGTTACCTTGTCCTTCTTGTCGGCTCCCTTTTCCTTCTTGTCGGCGCCCTTGTCCTTCTTTTCGGCGCCCTTGTCCTTCTTGTCGGCGGCGGCAGGCTCTTTCTTGTCGCCGGCGGCGGTTTCCTTCTTCTCGCCTTCGGCGGCAGCGCCTTCCGCTCCCGCTTCGCCCTCGACTTTCACCTCGCCGATGATCTCGGTCACCGGTGCGGCAGCCGCCTCTTCCTCGATCACGATCTCCTTCGGCACGTGCACCGATACCACTCCCGGGTTGTCGTGCTTCAACTTGGAGGTGGGCGCGACCCCGTTCGGCAGGGCAAGCTCGTTGACGTGCAGCGTCTGGTTGAGCTCCATGTCCTTCAAATCAACCTCGATGTACGCCGGCAGGTCGTCCGGCAGGCACTGGATCTCGAGATCGTTCATGGTGGGCTGCGCCACGCCGCCACCGGTCTTCACCCCCGGGCAGATCTCGGCGTTGAGGAAGTGCAGCGGCACCTTCATGTGGATCTTGCGGTTCTTGGCGATGCGCTGGAAATCCACGTGCTGCACCTGCTGCTTCCACGGGTGCATCTGGTAATCCCGCAGCAGCACCTGGAACTTCTCGCCGTTCATCGCCAGCTCGAGTATCGAGGAATGGAACGCCTCGCGCTTCAGCTGAAACAGCAGATCCTTGTGGTCGAGCTCGACGTCTTGCGCCGGCTGGTCCGCCCCGTAGACGATGCCGGGGACACGTCCCGTCACGCGCAGGCGGCGGCTCGCACTCGAACCTTGTTGCGCGCGGGGATAGGCAGTCACTTCTATTTTCATCGCATTCTCCAAAAATACAGTGTTAAGTGTTGAATGTTAAATTTTGAATTGCGCGCCAGCCTTTAATTCAACACTCAACATTCAAAATTCAACATTCAGTTCGCTATTCCATAAATAGCGAACTGACCGAATCCTCGTTGCTGATGCGGCGCATGGTCTCCGCCAGCAGCCCCGCGATGGTGAGCACGCGGATCTTCTTGCACGCCTTGCCGTCCTCGCTCAGCGGAATGGTGTCGGTCACCACGATCTCGTCGAGTGCGGAGCCCGCGATGCGCTCGACGGCCTTGCCGGAGAGCACCGCGTGCGTGCAGTAGGCCAGCACGCGCTCGGCGCCGCGTTCCTTCAATGCCGCCGCGCCCTCGCACAGCGTGTTGGCGGTGTCCACCATGTCGTCGATGATGACGCAGGTACGGCCCTCAACCTCGCCGATGACATTCATCACCGTGGCGACGTTGGGGCGCGGCCGCCGCTTGTCGATGATGGCAAGGTCGGATTCCAGGCGTTTCGCGAGCGCCCGCGCCCGCACCACGCCGCCGACGTCGGGCGACACCACCACCAGATCCTTGAAGCCGCGCTTCCACACGTCGCCCAGCAGGACCGGCCCCGAGTAGATGTTGTCCACCGGGATGTCGAAGAAGCCCTGGATCTGCTCCGAGTGGAGATCCATGGTGAGCACGCGGTCGACGCCCACGCTGGACATCATGTTGGCGACCACCTTGGCGGTGATCGGCACGCGGGCGGAGCTGGGGCGCCGGTCCTGGCGCGCGTATCCCATGTAGGGGATGGTGGCGGTGACCCGCCCCGCCGAGGCGCGCTTCAGCGAATCCACCAGCACCAGCAATTCCATCAGGTTGTCGTTGGTCGGCGAGCAGATCGACTGCAGCAGGAACACGTCGCGCCCGCGCACGTTCTCGAGGATCTCCACCATCACCTCGCCGTCGCTGAAGCGACCGACCTTGGCGCGGCCGAGGCGGATGTTGAGATGCTTGACGACGTCCTCGGCCAGCCGCGGATTGGCGTTGCCCGTGAACACCATCAGGCGGTCAAACCCGGAGTCGTCGCCTTTGTGTGCCTGCAGCATCTCGACCTCTGTTAACGCCGGGGCGGCTCGCCGCCGCACCCGGCAATGATTGGGCAGGGGAGGAAGGATTCGAACCTTCGAATGCCGGAATCAAAATCCGGTGCCTTAACCAGCTTGGCGACTCCCCTACAGCTCGCCGGGCAGTGCCACGCACCGCCCGTCCGAATTCCCGCGTCCGCCTAAGCGTGCTCTCATTTCACCATCTGGCGCAGCGGGTGCCGCGCCAGCCCCTGCGCAATGAATCCTTGCATGCCCCCGGGCAACCGTTGCCACACCTGTCGTGCCGCGTACTCGGTCGGGAACGCCGCAAACACACACGCTCCCGTGCCGGTCACCCACGCCGGCGCCGCCTGCCTGAGCCACGCCAGGTGCCGCGCCACCTCGGGGTACTCGCGGCACACCACCGGCTCCAGGTCGTTGCCTGACTGCTCTACCGAAAAGGCCGTGATTTTAATAGGTTTTGAGTCCCGTTTCAATTCTGAATGGGCAAAAATCCGGGCGGTCGGCACCGCCACGGGGGGGGTCAGGACGAGGTACCAGGCGGGGTCCAGGGTGAGGGGGGTCAAACGCTCACCTATCCCCTCAGCCAAAGCGTTCTCCCCGGCCACGAAGACCGGCACGTCGGCCCCCAGCCGCAGCGCCAGTTCGGCCAGTTGCGGGCGCCCAAACCCGGTGCGCCACAGGTGGTTGAGCGCGATGAGCGTGGTGGCGGCATCCGAGCTGCCCCCGCCCAGCCCTCCCCCTACCGGCAGCCTCTTCTCCAGGGTAATGTCGGCGCCCAGCCGGATGCCCGCGGCCTGCTGCAGCAGCCGCGCCGCGCGCAATGCGAGGTCTTCGCCAGCCGGCACGCCGGCGACCTCGTTCACCCGCGCGATCGCGCCATCCTCCCGCACGCGGAAGGTCAACGTGTCGCCGTAATCGATGAAGCGCATCACCGTCTGCAGCAGGTGATAGCCGTCGGCGCGCCGGCCGACGACCCGCAGCATCAGGTTGAGCTTGCCTGGCGCCGGAAAGCGGTGCGTTTCGGTAAGTTTCATTGCCAGTACACGGGTAATTTACATTCAGGATATTGTCGGATCAGGCCCGACAAAATCTTAATGCCAGGTGTCGATCACCAGCCGGATGGATTGCGATTCGCTCTTGAGGTCCAGCCGCTGCGGCAGGCTGTCTGCGCTGTCCTGGGAACGATAGACGTAGGTGATGTCCCAGCCGTCCTGCTGCAGGCGGAGCACGCGGCCCTGCGGGTCGCGCTCCACCTCGGCGATCATGCCGCCGGCCGCGATGTCGCCGCGCACCCACCACGCGAGGCGCGCTACCGGCAGTTCCCAGCCCAGCGTACGCCGCGTCAGCGCCTCGACGTCCCGCGCGCGGTACTGCCGCCGGTCGGACCCCGTGAATACCGCGCCTTCCGCGTCGTCGACGATATGCGCCAGTGCCTGCCCGAGCGGGGTCAGCAGCCAGATCTCGTCGCGCTCCGCGGCGTGCTGCCAGCGCACGCCGGAGGAAAAGGGGCGCCCATCATGGGTCACGGCCACGCGCGCGACCAGGTCAAAAGCAGGTGCGCGCGGCAGCACCGGGCGCGCCGGTTCCAGCGCGCAACCGGCAAGCACCACGGTCACGATCAGCGCGGCGCACGACTTGAACCCGGTCATTGGACTAAGTGCGCCGAACAAAATGACCGACCCTGTTTTACTCCCCTCCTTTTCAAGGAGGGGTGGATGCGAAGCAGACGGGGTGGTTACGTGGGCACCTCTTGCTCCCACCACCCCGCCCGCTGGCGCGGGCACCCCTCCTCTGGCAGGAGGGGAATTCATTTTGTCAGGCGCTCTAAGGAGTTTGTCCGACGTAAGCCCGACAAACTCCTATGGCAGGAAACGCTTGACGGTGCTCTGCAACACGTCGTTGCCGGGATGGCCCTTCAGCGACTCGGCCCAGATCTTCTTCGCCTGGTCCTGCTGGCCGAGCACCCACAGCACCTCGCCGAGGTGTGCGGCGATCTCCGGGTCCGGGCGCTGCTTGAACGCGCGCTGCAGGTAATCCAGGCCTTCCTTGCCGCGGCCCATGCGATAGAGTACCCAGCCCATGCTGTCCATGATGAAGGGATCGTCGGGCGCGAGCTTCAACGCGGTCTCGATCAGGCCGTGCGCCTCGCTGATGCGCTGGTTGCGGTCCGCCAGCGTGTAACCAAGCGCGTTGTAGGCATGCGCGTGGTCGGGACGGAGCTTGATCAGCTGCTTGAGGTTGCCCTCGAGCACATCGAGGCGGTCGACCTTCTCTGCCGCCATCGCGTAGTCGTAGAGCAGGTCGGGCGTGTTGGGCGTTTTCTCGAGCGCCTTGCCCAGCAGTTCGAACGCCGCCTGGTATTCGCTGGCTTCGCGCAACAACTGCGCCTCGGCCTGCGTTAACTGCACCCGCTGCTCGCCGCTGTTGGCGCCGGCCTGCTGCAGGTACTGGCGCGCCTCGGGGAGCTTGCCCTGCTTGGCGAGTATGCCGGCGTAGCGCGCCTGGGCATTGACGTACTGCTCGCCCTGAGCGACGGTCGCATACCACTTCAGGGCCTCGTCGAAGCGCTTGCGTTCCTCGTTGATCTGGCCGAGGTAATAGCGCGCCAGGTCGGGGTCCTTGTAGTCCAGCTCCAGCACGCGCTGCAGCTGGGTTTGCGCCACGTCGTAGTCGTTCGCCTGCATCGCGAGCAGCGCGATCGCCATGCCGACGTCGGCGTTCTGCGGATACTCGGCGACCAGCAGTTCAAACTGTTTGCGCGCCTGTGGGTAGTCCTTGGCGTTGACCAGCAGCCGCGCGTAGTTGAGCCGGGCGTCGCGCGCCTGCGGGTATTTCTGAAGATACTCGCCGAGGAATTTCCGCGCTTCCTCGTCGGAACGCCGCTGCAGCACCTGCGCGGTGAACAGCGCCGCCGGCTCCCAGTCGGGCCGCGCCTTCAGCGCCGCGCGCGCCTCATCGAGAGCCACCTGCTGCTGATCTGCGTTCCATGCCGCCTGCGCCACCGCCAGCCGCGCCTCGGCGACGTCGGGATACGGCTTCGCCAGCGCCTGCATCAGCTTCAGCACGTCCGCCTTGTCCTGGTGGCGGGCGAGCAGCGGGGACAACTCGAGAAAACTCTGGCCGACGTTGTGGCGATCCGCAGCGATCCACTTTTCGAGGTGCGGCTGCGCGTCGGTGAGCCGCGCCTGGTTGACCAGCAGCGCCGCGATCACCTGGCGCGCCTGCGCCGACCCCGGGTCGGCCTGCAGCCAGATGCCCGCCGCCTCCAGCGCCGCGGAGCTGAAACGCGCGCTCCACGCCACCTCGGTGGCGCGCTGCGCGACCCGCGGATCGCGCGTCGTTCGCGCGAGATCGAGGTACGCGGGCACCGCGACGTGCGGCTGCCCGCGCTGCACCGCGAGTTCCGCCAGCATCAATTTGAACAGCAGGTCCTCGGACAGCTCGACGTTGGGCAGCAACGGGCGGCTCGGCTCGGGCTTGGCCGCCACCACGCGCGGCGGCGGCGCGCCGGTGCGCGCCGATTCGCCTTCCCCGACCGGGCGCGGCTGCTGCGCGCACGCGCCCAGCGCCGCGCAGGCTATCAGTATGGTGTAGCGGTGCTTCGTCATCGGACCTGGGGGCAAAAAACGGGCGGGGATCGGTAGCGCGGCGAGCGGACCGGCGGCTTCATAATCAGGCCCATATTAGGTATATTTCGAGCAGTCCACAAGCAGCTTGTCGGGCATTCGCAGCGACAAGCTGCTAAATTGAACAACTGTTCATGATCCCAAGTCCGACAGGCAGCTAGTCGCCACCATGCCGGAACAGGAAACGGTCAGCACCATCTCCGCGCGGGGCCTCACCCGCAGCTTCGGCAATCACATCGCGGTCAACAACATCACTCTCGAGTTGCGGCGCGGCGAAGTGCTCGGCTTCCTCGGGCCGAACGGCGCCGGCAAGACCACCATCATGCAGATGCTGACCGGCAACCTCGCGCCCTCGCACGGCGAGATCAGCATCTGCGGCATCGACCTGCTGGACGAGCCCGTGCGCGCCAAGGCGCACGTCGGTTACCTGCCGGAGGTGCCGCCGCTCTACCGCGAACTGACCGTGAACGAATACTTGACGCTCGCCGCCAAGCTGCACCGCGTAGCGCCCGCCCGGCGCCGGGACGCGGTCGCCGCCGCCAGGCAGCGCTGCGGACTGGCCGACGTCGGCAGCCGGCTGATTGGCGCCTTGTCCAAAGGCTATCAACAGCGCGTCGGCATCGCGCAGGCCATCGTGCACGCGCCCGATATCGTGATACTGGACGAGCCCACGGTCGGCCTCGACCCCAACCAGATACGGGAGATCCGCGGCCTGATACGCGAGCTCGGCGGCGCCCACAGCGTGATCCTCTCCACCCACATCCTGCCGGAAGTGGAGGCGATCTGCGATCGCGTGCAGATCATGCACCACGGCAACCTCGTCTACAGCGACACCATCGCCGCGCTGAAGCAATTCGAGAGCGGCGCCACCGTGCTGGTCGGGCTGCGCCGGCCGCCGTCGCTCGCCGAGTTGGCCGCGCTGCCGGGCGTGGCAACCGCGGACTGCATCGAGCCCACGCTGTTCCGCATCCAGTTTGCCGCGGGCGGGGACCCGGCCGACGCGCTGGTGAAGCAGGCCGCGGCACGCGACTGGGGCCTGTGGCAGCTGAAGTCGGCGCAGACCACGCTGGA
>CAZCGD010000077.1:0-4830 GCA_964498105.1 uncultured Streptomycetaceae bacterium | reverse complement strand
TCGATCAGCACCTTGCCGCGGATCGGCCGCCACACCTGGATGATGGCCCAGCGCTTCTTGAAGCGGCGCCCGGCCTCGACGTCGCCGACGATCTCGCGCAGCCGCCGCGGCGCGGACGCTTCGGTATAGTCGTTGTGCACGCCCTTGACCGTCGGCCGCACGTTCATGGTCTTCTGCATCTCTTCGTCGCTGACGCGGATGGTGTGGTCGAACACCACGACCTCGGCGGCGCCGGAATGCTCTCTGACCAGCGCCTGCACCTCCGGGTCGTAGACGCGCGCGCGCTCCGCCTCGTCGGTAAAATCCCTGACGCGGGTGAGGTGGTCGGCGAACACGAAACCATGGACGTCGAGCTTGAACGCGTCGCGCAACGGCCTGCCGTTGCGGACAGTCATCTCGTGCTGCCGGTATTGCGGCGGGATCGCCTTGTGCTCCATCTCCGGCCAATCGATGTAGCGCACCGGCGGCACTCCGGTATCGACGACGTAGTTGAAGCTGGCGCGCAGGGTGTCGGTAGTCGGCTTCGTGGCGGTGAGTTGCATAGGGCGTTCCCGCAGTAGGGTCTCAAACTGAATCATAGCGCTTCTGGAAAGCGGCGCGCATGAATTGAAGGGTAAAAGGCGGGTAAAAGGGGACGCACACATTTTTAAACCCCCTGCCCCGCCTTCTTCAGTCGCGCTTGCGCTCGCCCCGGAAAAGATGTGCGCCCTGATTATCCGGTCTGTCCCCGATTCTACCGCTCCGTTGCCCTGTGCCTATCGCGCATGCACAATGCGCTGTTGAACCATTGTCGAGTGGGTTGTCATGGCATCGCGGCCAAGCGTCGTGATCATTGGAGGCGGCATCGGCGGCTTGTTCGCCGCCAATGCGCTGATCGCGCAGGGGCTGCAGGTCTCAATTTATGAACAGGCCCCCGCACTGGGCGAGGTCGGCGCCGGCGTTTACGTGACACCGAACGCGGTGCGCCACCTGGAGCGCGTGGGTCTCGGGCCCGCCGTCGAGAAATGGGGCGCGCGGGTCGGTCCGGGCTCCTGCTACTTTCGCCACGACGGCACGCCGATCGCGCCGGTGCAGGTGTCGGACGCCTCCGGCTGGTACGCGAATTTTGGCATGCACCGCGCCGACTTCATCGATTTCCTCGCCGCCAACCTGCCCGCCGGCATCGTCCATACCGGCCACCGCGCCGTCGGCTTCGAACAGAACGGCGGCACGGCCCGCGTCAAGTTCGCCAACGGCGCCACCGCCGAGGCCGACGCGGTGGTTGCCGCCGACGGCATTCACTCCGAACTGCGGCCGTACGTCTTCCCGCCCTCGAAGCCCGTCTTTCACGGCACCATCTCGTATCGGGGCCTGGTCCCGCGCGAGCGCCTGCCGGACTGGCCGATGGACCGCTGGCAAATGTGGGCCGGTCCGTCCCGGCATTTCCTGGTCTTCCCGGTCCGCCACGGCACGATGGTCAACTACGTCGGCTTCGTGCCGGCCGACGGGGACATGTTGGAATCGTGGTCCGCGCCGGGCGATCCGGAAGCGTTGCGCCACGAGTTCGAAGGCTGGGACCCGCGCATCGGTTGCGTGCTGAAGCAGGTCGACAAGACATTTCGCTGGGCGCTCTACGACCGTGCGCCGCTGCCGACCTGGACCAAGGGCCGGCTGACGCTGCTCGGCGACGCGGCGCATCCGATGCTGCCGCATCTCGGCCAGGGCGCCAACCAGTCGATCGAAGACGGCATGGCGCTGGCGACGATCCTGGCGCGGGTGGACGCATCGGCAGTCCCGGCGTCGCTGCTTGCCTACGAACGGCTGCGTCGCGCGCGTGTGGCGGAGGTTCAGCTTGGCGCCCGTCAGAATGGGCTGCGTGTCGATTCCGCCCACTCCGATCTTCGTGTCCGCGACGCAGAGCTCGTCGCGCACGCCGAATTTCGGAAGCACCTTTATGCCTACGACGTGGTGCCGGAAGCGCGCGCCGCGGCGGCGGCCCTGCTGCAATAATTCTCTTTCAGCGCCTGCACGGCCGGCGTCATTTCACCACGCCGGTCTTCCTGGCCATCTCGCTCACCCGCTTGAACTCCTCGCGGATCTCGGCCGTCATCTGCTCGGGCGCCGCGTAGCTCTGCATAATGCCGAGCGGCGCGAGCCTCGCCGCGATGGCAGGCGCCTTGACTGCCTGTTCGATCGCGCCGACGAGGGCCTTCCGCGCGTCCTCGGGGATCCCTGCAGGCGCGAGAAAGCTGAACCAGATGCCGAACAGTTCTTCCCGATAGCCGAGCTCGCGCATCGTGGGTATGTCGGCAAACTCGGGAAACCGGCTCGAAGCGACGAGGCCCCGGAACGCCCCCGACTTGATGTGAGCGCTCAGCGCACCGAGCGACAGCACGACGCCTTCGATGTGCCCTCCGCGCAACGCGGCGATGGCGGGGGCCGCGCCGCTATAGGGAACCGGCACGAGCTCCGCAGCCGTGAGCGCGTTGATCAATTGCACGCCGAATTCACCGACCGAGCCGGAACCCGGGTGACCCATGCGCGCCTGGCCCGGATTCTTCTTCGAGTATTCGATCAACGCCGCGAAAGTCCGGTACGGCGCGTCGCTGCGCGCGACGAGTATGCTCGGCGTGCGTGAGGCGATGCCGAGCGGCACCAGGTCCCGGAGCGCATCGTAGGTGACCGACTGGGGATCGAGGACGGCGCGAAAGGTGAGCGCGCCGTTCTGGGCAAACAGGATCGTATGACCGTCTTTCCTGGCCTGGACGACGCTGTTCGCGCCGACCGCGCCCCCGGCGCCCGGGCGATTGATCGCGAGCACCGGCGTTTTCAGCAGCCTCGAGAGCTCTTCGCCCAGGGCGCGCGCGGCAACGTCCGCCGCGTCACCCGGGGCCAGCGGAACCACGACGCTGATCGGGCCGGTGGGGAATGGCTGGGCCTGGACGGCGGCCGGCAGGCAGATGAGCGTGAAGGCGAGAGCCATGCGCTGTGCGAACCGTTTCATGGCCAAGATCTTCCTTCCAGGATGCGAACCGTTGAAGTGTGCAATGAAATACACGATCAGTCCAACTGCCATGCCACAGAGAACGTGCCATCCTTGCTAAGCCTGGAACGGCGTGACAAGTGACGAGTGACGAGCCTGAAACAAGAACAAGGAGTGATCCCCGGCGCTTGGCGGCACGGCCGGTGTCTGGTATGATTTATTCATACCACGGATCATCCAGCCGTCATGGGTAATGTTGTCAAGAAAACCATCTCCCTGCCTGCGCCCCTCGCGCGCGACGTGGAGGCGCTCGCACGCGCGGAGGGCAAAAGCCTGAGCGCGGTGATCCAGGATGCCCTGCGCCAGGCGCGCATCCAGCGGCAGGTCCAGGGACTGCGCGGCATCCAGGGCTACTGGAGCCGTAAGGCCCGCGACAAGGGCATCCTCACCGAGCAGGATCTCGAGCGCTACCTGCGCGATTGAAAGTCGTCTTCGACACCAACATACTGGTGTCGGCCCTGGTCTTCCCGGGCGGCCGGGCCGAGGCCGCCCTGCTCCGCATCATCGAAGAGCACGACCAGTTGCTACTGTCCAAGCCCATCCTCGACGAACTGCTCGGCGTCCTTGCGCGCAAGTTCTCGCGTGACGCCGAGGAGCTGGCGCGTACCGCCGTGCTCCTCTCCGAGCTGGCGCTGACGGTGAGACCACGGCAAAAGCTGCGCGTCGTAAAGGACGATCCCGACAACCGAGTGCTCGAATGTGCCCTCGCCGGCCGCGCGGACGCCATCGTGACGGGTGACAACGCGTTGCTGGAACTGGGCGAGTTTCGCGGCGTGCGCGTCATCAGCCTGCGAGAGTACCTCGGCGGCTGATTCTCATCACCCATCACCCATCACGCCTCATCAGGACTGTTCCCGCGCTGAATGATATGTTTCTAAGGGGTCTGAGCTGACCCCTAAGTTTTTCACCTAAGTTTTTCACTCGACTTTGGCGCCGGTGGCCTGGATGATCTTCGAGAACTTGGCCGCGTCGGCGCGGATGAATTCGACGAACGCTTCGGGCGTGCTGCTGATCGCTTCCAGTCCGTGCGTCGCGTAGCGATCCTTGACGTCCTGGAGGTGGTGCACGCGCACGATCTCCGCATTGAGCTTCTGGAGGATCGGCCGGGGCACGCCCTTCAGCGCCATCACGCCCCACGAGTTCTCGAGCGCGTATCCCGGCAGGCCGGATTCCGCGACCGTCGGTATGTCCGGCACCAGCGGCGTGCGCCTGGCGCTGGTGACCGCCAGCGCGCGGGCCTTGCCGGATCTCGCGTGAGGCAACGCGATCGGCATGTCCGAGAACACCACCTGGAGCCTCCCGCCCAGGAGGTCGGTCAACGCGAGGATGGTCCCCTTGTACGGGACATGCACCATGTTCACGCCCGCGAGCATCTTGAACAGCTCGCCCGCCGGGTAGGCGAGCGTGCCCGCGCCGCCCGATCCGAAGTTGAGCTTGCCCGGCTCGGCCTTCGCCACCTTGATCAGGTCCTGCACCGAGTTCACCGGCAGGCCCGGATACACCACCAGCAGTTGCGGCGCGGTGGCGACCATGGAGACCGGCGCGAAGTCACGCAGCGTATCGTAGTTCGCCTTGTAGAAGCTCGGGTTCGTCGCCCACTGGGCCATGTTGGCGTGCAGCAGCGTGTAGCCGTCGGCGGGCGCCCGCATGGCGATCTCAGTGCCGATGATGGCGCTCGCGCCGGGGCGTATGTCGATCACGACCGGCTGGCCCCAGGTTTCACTCATCTTCTGCCCGAGGATGCGTGCGATCGTGTCCGTTGTGCCGCCGGGATTCCAGGGCACGATCATGCGGATCGGCTTGGCGGG
>CAZCGD010000076.1:0-1534 GCA_964498105.1 uncultured Streptomycetaceae bacterium | reverse complement strand
CAAACTCCAAATCATAAACTCCAAATCCCAAACAAAACTCAAATTCCAAACGCCAAACGTTTGGTGCTTAGTGCTTGAGATTTGGTGCTTGTTTGTAATTTGGTGCTTAGCATTTGGTGCTTGTCTTATCCCTCATCCCTCCACCCCGGCGTCAGGCGCGCTTCAGCAACTGGATGGTCTTTGCCGCGGGATCCACGCGCACGATGTCGCCGGTTCGGATGCATTCACGCGGATCGCGCGACCAGCCCTCGGTGATCGTCAGGTTCGCGAACACCGCACCCTGCACCATCACCGGGTTGGTGACGCCGAAGATGAGCGCCTTCGGCGCGATCCCCTTGGTCTTGATGTCGTAGAACGCCCACCCCGCCGCGATGCCGCCCTTGGCGGTCGGGAAGAACAATATCTTGTCGCGGATATTGATGCCCTCGAGCTGGTGGCCCGGCTTGGTGATGACGCCGCTCCAGCGGTCGAGATCGTAGCGCGGACTGAACCCCTCCTCCGACACGACGGCCTCGCCTTCCACGGCTGCGCCGAAAGCGCGCTTCACGCGGATCGTCGGCCGCGGCACGCTCACCGGAACACCCCCGTGCAGGCGATGTCCACGCAGTCGCCCGTGCGGCGCAGGATGGTATTGAACTTGTGCGCGGTAATAGTGTTCACGATCTTGGCGGAGTTGGAGATCATGTTGGTCCAGCCGTTCCTGGCGCGCATGTTCGTCAGATTCTGAAGGATGTACACGCACACCCCTTCGAGGATGGTGACGCCCGCAGCCTCCAGCTTCTGCGCGTAGCCGAGCGCCCGCGCCGCCGACAACACGCCGTTCGCGGTGGTGACGAACACCGTGGTGCCCGCGTGCACGCGCCTGCCATCGAACAGCTCGGACAACAGCTTCATTTCAAGGAGCGACTGCTGCGGTCCGGAAAACACCACGAAATTACAGCTGCCGTCGAGGTTCCGGTACCCCGCGAACACGCGGTCAATGGCGGCCCGCGTGATCTTCATCCTGTCCTGCGGCCGGTTACCGCCCAGCGCCGCGGCCAGCGTCGGCGCCTCGGGAGTCACGCCGACCATGTGGAACATGGCCATCGAGCCGTAGCTGGCGAGCGCGGCGCCCAGGTGCTTCAACTGGTCCGCCGTGGGCGCACGCTTGATACCGGTGAACACCGGCACTGCGTAATAGCTCTGGTGCGATTCTCCGACCAGCTTCGCCATCGCGCCCCACTCCGCGAAGTCGTCGAGCTCCGTCGCCACCTCGACCACGAACGTGCCCCGGCGATGCCGGTCGAGTTGATAGCCGTACTCCGGCACGCGCCCGGTCATGGCCGCCGCCATCGCGGCCGGCCCCGACTCGAAATTGGTGCGCGCGCCGCACACGGAATTCGCCCAGATGACCGTGCCGGTGTCGCCCCAGGCGAGGCGCTCTCCGAAGCGCGGCTGGTAGAGCGTCTGGTAGTTGATGCAGGTATCGGTCGTCATCACGTTCATCTGCCGCAGGCAGCCGATCAGCTCGCGCTCCTTCGCCGCCTCGCCCGCA
>CAZCGD010000075.1:0-2219 GCA_964498105.1 uncultured Streptomycetaceae bacterium | reverse complement strand
TAACGAGGCTGTATAAAAAGCCGGTTTTCGAACGAGCGATGCCGCGCGAAACGAGGCGGCATCGATATTTTCTGGATCTTGGCGTTCATCGGCGAGTTTGCGTCATGCGTGAGAGATTGTCCCCCGGTCTTTCTACATCCCGTATCCATGATGCGCCAGCTTCTCGATATTGTGAACCAGGCAGTACAGGTGCCACTGCGTGTTCACTTTGGGCTGCGTGCGTAGCGTGAACCGGTCCAGGCGCTTGTTGTGCCGCAGGTTGGCGAACACGGGCTCGACGATGGCGAGGCGCCGGCCATAGAGCGCTCGACCTCGTTTGCTGTCGATCGCCCGCTTCATGCGCTCGGTGTAGCGCGAGGGCGATGCCTGGTTCTTGTCGAAGAAGGCCACCTGGCGGGTTTGCGTTCTGTCCGGATACCGCAGGCACTTATCTCTCAGATCGCAGGGCACGCAGTCGCGCTTGGCGCCCTGGAACTTGTGATGCTTGCGGCCGTGGGTTAAGCAGTTGCTGCCGGTGGAGTAAAGCTTCTTGCCCGCCGGGCAAATACAGGTTCCCGCAGCCGCATCGTAGACGAAGTCCCCGGGCAGGAACTTGGTGCTCGAGGGTTTGTCCGGCGTTGCCTTGTCGTAGAGCGGATCGGGCAGCGCTTTGTAACGACCCTGCTCGGCGAACCTCTCATCGCGCCGGCGCATGAGCCCATCGGCAATCAGCGCCGGCACCCCGGCATCGTGCAGCCCCTGCAGGTTTGCCTCGCTGTGGTACCCCGCGTCGGCCATGATGATCGTCTGGTCCGTGCGCAGTGCATCGGTCTTCTCCACCATCGGCAGCAGCACGCTTTGCTCACTGCCTGAGCCGTGCGCCTGGGCCGCGACGATCACCTGCGCCTGGCCATCGACCACGGCCACCGCCGTGTAGCCCTGGATCACGCCCTTCGAGGTCGCCATCTTCGCGCTATCGTTGTCCGTTACGTTGCTCTTTCTGATCGCGCCCTTCTCAGAGCGGCGCTCGGCATGCGTGGCGAGGAACGCCCGGATGCGTTTGGCTTCCGTGCTCAGGCGCGCGATACGCGCTGCGTGCTGCACGTCATCCTCGCCTGCGTCGGCGCGCTCATCGCGACCGCGGTGCGCTTTGAGTATCTTCGCTACCGCCGCTTCCATCCGTCCGGCCTCGTGCGCAAGCTCGGCGTGGGTGCCGCTGCGTCTCTTGTCGGCGTTGCTTGGCAGCTTCACCCCGTCGATCGCGAACATCTGCCGGCCGATCAGCCCCTGTCGGTCGCAGATGAGCAGCACTTGGGTGAAGACCGCTGAGACTTCCTCCCCCAGCTCCCGCACGAACTTCGCGATCGTCGTGAACTGCGGCGCGCTGTCCCCCGAGATCGCCATAAAGAGCACGTTCTCCCGGCACAGTCGCTCGATCGCCCGGCTGCTCACCACCCCGCGGCTGTAGGCCAGCAGCACAACTTTAAGCATCACCGCCGGGTCGTAGGCTGGCGCCCCGGTCTCGTCATTCAGGTAGCGCTTGGCGATCCTCGAAAGATCGATCTCATGGTCGATCAGGTAGTCCAGCGCGTACTCGAAGCTGCCCGCCATCATCTGCGCGTCCAAAACAATCGGCAAAAACCTCGGGCTTCGGTCCACCACCTTGTAGCGCGCCATCTTTTTCTCCCTTCGAATCGTCTTCTTCCATTAACGATTGAAGGCAAATGCCGTGCACGAGATTAAGGACTTTTTATACAGCCTCAACGCTGCGCTCAGCGGGCGTGGGCGCGAGCAGCGCAAGCACCCGGTCCGCCGGCGCGCGTAATTCGAGACCGGATTGCCTCGGTGATGTCCGGTGTGCATCATTCGATGACGTGATCCGCCCGCTGCAGCAACGCCGGCGGAATCGTCAGGCCGAGCGCCCTGGCGGTCTTGAGATTGATGCTCAGCTCGAATCGCGTCGGCTGCTGCACGGGCAGACTGGCCGGCTGCGCGCCCTTGAGGATCTTGTCGATCTGGCCTGCGGCGAGTCCCCACTGCTCCTCGACGGACGGCCCGTAGCTGACCAGGCCGCCGCTCTCGACCCAGAGCTGGTTGTAGTACATCGCCGGGACCCGGTGCCGCGCCGCGAGGCTGACCAAGGCGGGCCGGTTGCCGAGGAACATCGGCGACACCAGGACCAGGAGCGCCTCGGCGCGCGCCTTGGCCGCCGCCTCGAATGCCGGTGTGAGCTCTTCCGG
>CAZCGD010000074.1:0-4657 GCA_964498105.1 uncultured Streptomycetaceae bacterium | reverse complement strand
ACCGCCGAGACGCCGAGAGATTCTAGTTCGGCACGATGCGATACAGGCCGCCGCCGGAAGTCATGATATAGAGTTCGCCGGCCGCATCCTCGCCAAAACTCGTGATGAATGCTCCAGGAGGGCGGAGCGTAGCCCAATCGGAGTGCTCAGTCACCTGCCCGTTGGCCAGACGGAAGCTCCGAACGAAACCCGCGCAAAAGTCGCCGTAGATGTACGTCCCTCGAAGTGCCTGCAGGGCCGGCAAGCTGCCGCGATAGACATAACCGCCGGTAATTGAACAGCCGCTGTTGTGATCGTATTCCACTGCGGGCAGGGTCAGGCCGGTCGAGCTGCACGCCGCGTTGGGAGGAAAGCACAGGCTGCCTTCCATCACGTTCCAGCCGTAATTGATGCCGCGGCCCGCACCATTCGCGGCCGTCGAGACGTTCACTTCCTCCCGGGCGCTTTGCCCGACATCGGCAATATAGAAGTCCCCGGTGCCGCGGTCGAAGCTCGGCCGCCAGGGGTTGCGCAGGCCGATGCTCCAGATCTCCGCGGCCACGCCTGCTTGTCCCACGCAGGGATTGTCGGCTGGTACAGCGTAGTTACGCGTCGGGTCGGCCGGGAACTGGTCGTTATTTACGTCGAGACGGAGCATCTTGCCAAGCAGGCTGTCGAGGCTCTGCCCTCTGCCGGTCAGGTCGCCACCACCTCCGCCGTCTCCCAGTGCCGCATAGAGATAGCCGTCCGGGCCGAATCCCAGCCAGCCGGCCTTGTGGTTGGTGAAAAGGGAACCGTCTGGCAAACGCTGATCCACTCTGATCACGAGCGTCGAAGTCGAGGAGTCGGCCTGATCCGGATCAGTATTCGATACTTGGTAGCGGCGAATCTCGGAAAAGCCGGCGACGCTCACATAGACATAGAAAAAGCGGTTCTGGATTTGCGCGAAGTTCGGATGAAAAGCCAGTCCGAGCAGGCCCTGCTCGCCGGCCGTCGCGATTTGCCCCGTCAGGTTCAGAAAGGGCGTTGGAGCGACCAGTCCCGTAACGGGATTGAGGATCCTGATCATGCCGCCCTTCTCGACCACGAACAGGCGAGCCGTATCCCCGGGCGGAGCAGTCAGGAACAGTGGAGAGTTAAGGCTGACAGTATTGACCGCCTCAAGACCAAGCAGCGGGACGCCGGCCGGCGGAGCCACCCCCGGCGCCGGCGCCGGCGCCATGGTTGGCGTCTGCGTCCTGAGGCAGGCCTGCATCGCCGGATGCCCCCCGACGGCATTGCTGCCGCTCCCGCCGGAACAGCCCGCAAGAGATATTGCGAGTACGAGCGAGCAGATGGCCTGAATGCTTCTGAGCACAATGTGTCTCAATATCACGACAATCCCCACGGGTCGGAAAGAAAAGAGGCCGGAAGTCACGAACAATCCGGGCACAGCAAATTAGACCGACGTTCCCGCCGGTCGGTTTCAGCGCACGAGCTGATTGATCTCGATGATCGGCATCAACACCGCGAGCACGATGCCTAGCACTACCGCGCCCATGGTGAGAATCAGCAGCGGATCGAGCAGCGTGGTGAGCAGGAGTGCCCGGCGCTCGACTTCGCGAGAGAGGTTTTTTGCCGCGCGCTCGAGCATCGGGGCGAGCTCGCCGGTCGCCTCGCCGCTGGCGGCGAGGTGCACGAGTATCGGCGGAAAGACCTTGGCGGCACCCAGTGCGCGCGCCAGCGTGCTGCCCTCGCGCACCGCCGAGATGGCGTCGGCGACCGCTCTTGCAAGCACCGTGTTGGCGAGCGTCGCGCGCGCCGCCTCGAGCGCGCGCAGCAGCGGCACGCCGGCGGCGGTCAGGATGGCAAGCGTCGAAGCGAAACGCGCCGTGTTCACGGCACGCACCATGCGCCCGAAGACCGGCAGCCGCAGCACCGTGGCGTCCCATGCCGCTTTCGGACCGGGGCGGGCCAGCCACCGGCGCAGAGCGACGCCGGCAACGACCGCGCCGAGCGCTATCCACAGGCCTCCCGCGCGCAGCGTCTCGCTTGTCGCCAGCAGCGCTCGCGTGGGCCAGGGCAGCACCTGGCGCGTCTGCCGGAACACCTCCACCACCTGCGGCACGACGTAGGTCATGAGAAAAATGACTATGGCGAGCGCCACCGCCGTCACCACCGCGGGATAGACGAAGGCGGCGAGTATCTTGCCGCGCAGCGCCTGGCGCTCCTCGATGTAATCGGCGAGGCGCTCCATCACCTGCGCGAGGTCGCCCGTTTCCTCTCCGGCGGCGACGGTCGCACGATAGACCTCGGGAAACTCCAGCGGAAACTGCCCGAGCGCGTCGGCCAGACGGTGCCCGGCAACGACTTCGCTCCTGATCCCGGCGAGCACTTCGCGCACCGCGGCTTCCTCGGTGCCCTCGATGGTCGCGGCGAGCGCAGTGGCAAGCGGCAGCTTTGCGGCAAGAAGACTCGAAAACTGGCGCGTGGCGAGCGCCAGCTCGGATTCGGAAAACCGCCGGCGCCGGAACGGCGCTGACCGCGCACCGCGCCCCGTGGCGACGGCAGTGACGGCCAGCGGCACCAGGCCACGCGCGCGCAGCGAGGACCGTGCGGCGCGCGCGCTGTCGGCCTCGATCAGGCCCTGCTCGATGCGCCCGGCCGCGTTGGAAGCCTCAAAGTGAAACGACGCCATGGATTCAACCTAAGAGTTGCAGTTCATGACCGCAATGACGCAAAGGCGCCGGGTAATGCAAAGGAAATTCGCAAACGATAGGTTAGCTTATTCCAGGTTCAATGCCCGCGCGTAATGCGCAGCAACTCTTCGCCCGAGGTGACGCCGGTGTCGACCCAGCGCGCGCCGTCCTCGTTCAGCGTGCGAAAACCCCGCGCGCGTGCCAGCTCGCGCAGCTTCTGCTCGCCTTCGCGCGCGTGGATGGCCGCCTGCAACCCCTCGTCGATCTCGAGCAGCTCGTAGACCCCGGTGCGGCCCACGTAGCCCACCTGCCCGCAACTGGGGCAGCCGACCGCGCGCCAGCGCCCGCCCGCGTCCTGCCGGCGGCATTCGGGGCAGAGCTTGCGCAGCAGGCGCTGCGCGAGGATGCCGAGCATCGAGGACGAGAGCAGGAACGGCTCGATGCCCATGTCGAGCAGGCGCGTCACGGCGGAGGCGGAGTCGTTGGTATGCAGGGTCGCCAGCACCAGGTGGCCGGTGAGCGAGGCCTGCACGGCGATCTGGGCGGTTTCCAGGTCGCGGATCTCGCCGATCATGATGACGTCGGGGTCCTGGCGCAGGATCGCGCGCAGCGCGCGCGCGAAGGTCATGTCGATGCGCGGGTTGACCTGCGTCTGGCCGATGCCTTCCAGGTCGTACTCGATCGGGTCCTCGACCGTGGTGAGGTTGGTCGTGGCGGCATCGAGGCGCGAGAGCATGGCGTAGAGCGTCGTGGTCTTGCCGCTTCCCGTGGGGCCGGTGACGAGCACGATACCGTGCGGCTGCTTCATCAGCCGGTCGAGCGCGGCCAGGGTCTCCGGCGCCATGCCGAGCTTTTCGGGCTCAAGCCGCCCGCGCTCCTTGTCGAGGAGACGCAGCACCACGCGCTCGCCGTGCCCGGTCGGAAGCGTGGATACGCGCACGTCCACCGGCCGGCCGCCCAGGCGCAGCATGATGCGGCCGTCCTGCGGCAGCCGCTTCTCGGCGATGTCGAGACTCGCCATGATCTTGATGCGCGATACCAGGGCCGCGTGCAGCGCGCGCCGCGGCCGCACGATGTCGCGCAACGTGCCGTCGATGCGGTAGCGCACCACCGAATAACTCTCGAAGGGCTCGACGTGGATGTCGGAAGCGCCCTCGCGCACCGCCTGCGAGAGGAGCGCATTCAGCATGCGGACGATGGGCGCGTCGTCGCGCGCATCGAGCAGGTCTTCGATCTCGGGAATGTCCTGCATCAGGCGGCCGAGATCGATCTTGCCTTCGACCTCGCCGACCACGCTCGCCGCTTCGCCCTCGGCGTCGGCATCGGCGTACGCGGCGCGCAGGCTGGCTTCGAACTGCCCGGCGTCGACCATGACAGGCGCGATCTCGCGCGCGAGCGCCCGCCGCGCTTCCATGACCGCAACGGGCGGCGTTGAGGCCGTGACCCACAGCACCAGCCGCCCGTCGCGCTCCGCCGCCGGGAGCACCGAATGCGCCTTGGCGTATGCGTAGGGAATGAGATGCTTCATGACAGTCGGAGGCTTAGAGCCCCTAACATAATGAATTCCCCTCCTGCCAGAGGAGGGGTGCCCGCGCCAGCGGGCGGGGTGGTGGGAGCAAGGGGTGCCCACGTAACCACCCCGGGTTTACCGCGCCTGTAAGGCGCGAGTTGTGGCTTTTCGCATCCACCCCTCCTTGAAAAGGAAGGGAGTAAAGCAGAGCCGGTCATTTTATTAGGCGCTATTGAGGGGGCGTCGCCGGTGAAAACGGAGGTGGGTTCACCGCCGCGCCCGGTTTGGCCCCGGGATCCATATTCGGGCCCAGCGGCGGCATGACCGGAGGCTCCATGTCGGGAAGCACCGGATGCGATTTCTGCCGCGTGCTTTCCTCGAGCAGGCGCATCTGGTCGTAGCGATCGACCACGAGCGAGCGGCCGGCGTTTTCATCGCGCACGACGTATGGGCGCAGGAATACCATCAAGTTGGTCTTCTGCTGCCGGCG
>CAZCGD010000073.1:0-15322 GCA_964498105.1 uncultured Streptomycetaceae bacterium | reverse complement strand
CGTATTCGGCCAGTCGGCCCAATAGACAAAATCGAAATACGCGTCGCCGGAATGGCTCGCGACCGCGCCCCAGTGCTTCGCGTACTTCATGCCGTGGATGATCGCGCCGTAGCCGCCGGATGATTTTCCGAAGCAGCCGCGATGCTCGCGGCTCGCCAGCGTGCGAAACTCGCGATCGACGAAGGGAATGATCTCGCGCGTGAGATAGTCGGCGTAGTCGCCGATCGCGGACGAATTTACGTACTGGTTGCCGCCGAGCGCCGTGAAGCAGTCCGGGAAGACGATGATCGCCGGCCCCATCTTCTTCTCGTGTATGAGCCGCGCCGCGCGTTCCGGCACGTTGTCGCCGAACGGCTTCCAGCTCGTGTGCGAAAGACCGGAGCCGGTGAAGCCGACCAGGTCGTAGAACACCGGAAAGCGGCGCCTGCCCGCGCCGTCATACTGCGGCGGCAGCCACACCGCGACCTTGCGCACGTGCGGATCGCCGAGCGGATTGTCCTTCAGGATTTTCGAGCTGTGCTCCAGCACCACCAGCGTGCCGGCGGGGCCTTTCGGACGCTTCAGGGCCACGGGGTTCTAGTCGACCCTGAGCAAAGCGAAGGGGTCATCCTTCATCCTTCATCCTTCATCCTTCGGATTCCCCCTTCCGCCTTTACTTCTTCGGCCACAGCACGCCCTGGCTGCCGGCCGGGACGTTGCCTACGCCCTTGTAGACGAACTTCTGCACGCGCTTCCCTTCGTAGGTCTCGGTGGTGTAGAGATTGCCCTTCGAGTCGGTGGCGACGCCGTGCACGCCGTAGAACATGCCGGGTTGGCGCCCGCCGTCGCCGAAGTTCGACAGTTCCTCGAGCGTCTCGCGCAGGATGATCCGTATCTTCGAGTTCTGGCCGTCAGCGAGGAACATGAAGCGCTGCTGGGGATCCTTCGAGAACGCGAGGTCCCACGCCGAGCCCGAGCCCAGCGTCTCCCGGGCGTAGATCGCCTCCTTCACGAACGTCCCGTCCGGACGAAACACCTGCACGCGATTGGCCTGTCTGTCGCACACGTAGACCAGGCCGTCGTGCGAGCGCTCGACGCAGTGCACCGGGTTGCGGAACTGCTGCGGCGGCGGCGCTTTCGGATCGTAGTTTCCCTGTTTGTCGTCGCTGGGCTTGTTGCCGTACGCGCCCCAGAAGCGCTTCATCTTGCCGGTATCGGCGTCCAGCACGGCAATGCGCTTGTTCTGGTAGCCGTCGGCGATGTACGCCTCGTTCGTCTTCGGGTCGACCCAGATCTTCGCCACCCGACCGAAATTCTCGAGGTCATTGCTGCCGGCGCTCTTGCCGTAGCGGCCCACCTGCATCAGGAATTTCCCGTCTTTGGTGAACTTCAGGATTTGGGAGTCGCCCTTGCCATTGCCGCCGAGCCACACGTTGCCCTTGTAGTCGACGTGGATGCCGTGCGCACCCTGCGGCCATTCGTAGCCCTCGCCCGGGCCGCCCCAGGACCTGACCAGGTTGCCGGCCTGGTCGAACACGAGGACCGGCGGGGCCGTGCGGCAGCACTCGCCGATCGGCGGATTCAGCTCGAGGCCCCGTTCGTTGTTGTGCAGCCCACCCGCGCCGCGATGGACGACCCAGATAAGGTCCTGGTCGTCGACCCATATGCCAATGGTCCAGCCGAGTATCCAGTGATTCGGCAGCGGCTTGGGCCACAGCGGATCAACCTCGAACATCGGCGCCTGGACGGTGCGTCCCTGGGCGCCGGCCTGTTTGTCGAGCAGCGCCTGGGCGCAGCCGAGCGCGCCGAGCACCGCGAAAAATACCAGGCCCAAGTAGAACGTGCGATTGCGCAGCATGCCAGCCATGTCTTCCCCCTCCCGGTTGAAAGCCGCGCCGCCGTTGGCGGCGCGTGGTGCGCGGATCTGGTGCCGAACTCCTCGACTTCCGGTTGCGACCGGTATTTTCGGGCCATTATACCCGCGCATCTTTGCTTGTCAGGGGTAGGCCCATTCATTTAAGTTGCCGGTAACAGAGAGGGGAGGCCGGACGTGCTGGGGGGCGTGTTGCATCGCATGACCGTATCGCTGACGGCGGCGCTGATCGGCGCGCTGGCGTGCGGCGCGGCCGCTCACGACGTTCCGGACGACGTGAAGGTCCAGGCTTTCGTCAAGCCAGCCGGGGAGCAGCTTCATCTCCTGGTGCGCGTGCCGCTCTCGGCGATGCGCGAAGTGGACGTGCCCCTGCGCGGCCCCGGCTACCTCGACCTCGCGCGCGCCGATGCCGCACTGCGCAATGCGGCCACGCTCTGGCTCGCCAACAACATCGAGATCCGCGAAGGCGAGGAGCGCCTCGCCACCCCGAAACTGGTCGATGCCCGGGTGACGTTGCCGTCCGACCGGTCCTTCGGCTCGTACGAGGAGGCCCTGGCGCACCTCAGGAGCCCGCGGCTGCCGGGCAGCATGGATCTCATCTGGAACCAGCAACTGCTCGACGTGCTGTTCGAGTACCCGATCAAGTCGGAGCGCGCCGATTTTTCGATCCACCCGAAACTGGAGCGATTGGGACTGCGGGTTGCGACCGTGCTGCGGTTCCTGCCGCCCGGCGGGGCCGTGCGCGCCTTCGAGTACCACGGCGACCCCGGCCTGATCCGGCTCGACCCGCGGTGGCACCAGGCCGCGTTCCAGTTCGTGAAGCTGGGTTTCATCCACATCCTGGAGGGAGCCGACCATCTGCTGTTCCTGCTGTGCCTGGTGATCCCGCTGCGGCGCCTGTGGCCGCTGGTGGTGGTGGCCACCTCGTTCACGATCGCGCATTCGATCACGCTGATTGCCGCCGCCTTCGGCTACGCCCCGGGTGGCCTGTGGTTCCCGCCGCTCATCGAGACGCTGATCGCGATTTCCATCCTTTATATGGCAGCGGAGAACGTGGTGAGCGGCGACGTGCGTCGCCGCTGGATGCTCGCGTTCGGCTTCGGCCTGATACACGGGTTCGGATTTTCCTTTGCTCTGCGGGAAAACCTGCAGTTCGCCGGATCGCACTTGCTGGCATCGCTCTTGTCCTTCAACGTCGGCGTCGAACTCGGCCAGATTTTCGTGCTGCTGCTACTCGTGCCGGCATTGGCGGCCCTGTTCCGGTTCGTCGTACCCGAACGGCTGGGGACCATCATCCTGTCGCTGCTGGTGGGCCACACGGCGTGGCACTGGATGCTCGAGCGCGGGGAGCGGCTGGGAAAGTTCCCGCTGCCGGCGCTTGATGCTGCCCTGCTCGCGAGCGCGATGCGCTGGCTGATGCTGATCCTGGTCCTGGGCGGCCTGGCGTGGCTCGCGCACCGCGCGCTGCGGCAGCGGCGAGAGACCAAGGAAAGCCGGGCGGAAGGAAAAAGGACGAAGGAGGAGGAAGGAAGTAACACCCGTTAGGCAGGTTACTTTTCGCCTTCTTGTTCCGCCTGTCGCCCTCGTTTCATCGGTCGAACCACTTTACCAGCTCGAAGCGCTTGTTTTTCTCCAAGCGGAAGACGCTGAAGTTGCGGAGATCCACGGTCAGGATGGTCCGGCAACCCGTCCTTTCGGCCAGCCAGACGATGGCGGCATCGGCGAAGTCGATGTTATGGTCGGCGTACTTGCGGAAGAGGGTGCGGATGTCCGCGTATGCCGATGTCGGGACTTCCGCAACCGCGACGGCGCCGCGCTCGATCCATTCAAGCAGACCGGCTTTGCCGTCGGGATTCAGGAAAAAACAGGTTTCGACGATCACCGGCGTCACGGTGAGTAGCGGATGCCGGTTGTCCCTGAGAAATTCGCGCGCCGGCGCGCGCAGCTTCTCGGCGGGGCGGAACAGCGAGACGAGAAAACCGGTGTCGACGATGACGCCGGTCACTTTGCGCCCATCGACTTGCCGCCCTTCTTCCCGCGGAAATGTTCGCGCAATAGCCGCCCGCTGTGCCGCGCGATGTCCTCGGTGGGTGGCGCGTCGGTATGCGGCCCGAACAAATCCTTGCCCAGGTCGTATGCGCTCGGCTTTCCGGCGTTCGCCGCAAGCAGATCCTCGAGCGCCTTCTTCACGGCCTCGCTCTTGGTAATGCGGCGCTTGACGCAATACTCGGCAAGCTCCTGCTCCACTCGAACAGGCAGGCGGACGGTAAGGGTCATGCGATGGCTCCGGTGTAATACAGAGATTGCATCATTGTATTACAATGCCCGCGTATGGCCAAGTGCCTGAATCCCGGTGATGGGTGATGAGCCTCCTGCGCCGCGGGGGTCAGAACCAGGTCATCATTCATCATTCCGCATTCATCATTAGCGCATTCGCCCTTTCGCCTTTCCCCTTATACTTCCCCACTTTCCCCGCCCGAGGAACGCCATGTCCCTCAAGTATCCCCTGGTGCACGTTGACGACGTCCAGCCCGAGAATATGAAGCAGGGGGACGGCTGGGCCATTTCCGAGTTCCGGCTGCCGATCTCGGGGAAGAACGGCAGTTCCACCACGCTCTTCCACTCCATCTTCCGGCCCGGCTCCACCCACGCCAAGCACCTCCACCGCAACTGCGACGAGATCGCCGTCTACCTGAAGGGCCACGGCATCGTCGGGCAGGGCAACGAGCGCACCGAGGTCCGTCCCGGCCATTGCCGCCTCATGCCGAAGGGATCGGAGCACTTTTTCTACAACGAGACCAAGGACGAGGAAGGCCTGGTCATCGGTTTCTATGTCGGAGCGAAGAACGTCGCGGACACCGGCTACGAGTTCCGCGGCCATGCGACCGAGGCGGATCTCAAGATGCCCCGGGTCAGGAAGTTCAGCGCCGGTATCCTAGTCCACATCGACGACGTGAAGCCCGCGCAGATGAGCGCCAGGGACGGCTGGAGCATCACCGACTTCCGCCTGCCCATCGGCCGCCATAACGGCAGCCCGACCACCCTCTTCTGGGCGAAGTTCATGCCCGGCGCCGTCCACAAGAAGCACCGGCACGAGAACTGCGAGGAACTCTACTACGTCATCCAGGGTCACGGCCTGGCAGGCGCAGGCCCGGATCGCGCCGAAGTGCGCGGCGGCCACGTCCACTACATCCCCAAGGGCGTCGAGCACTTCATGCACAACCTGAGCCAGACCGAGCCCCTCGAAGTGATCGGCATCTACATCGGCGCGGGCAGCGTCGAGGAAACCGGCTACGTCTACGTCGGCGAGGTCACCGCAGCCGATCTCACGCGTCGATCGGCGTGATCAGTAAGAAAAGCCTCACCGCGGAAAACGCGAAGGTCGCTAAGGAACAAGTAAAGCTTCACCGCTAAGCTCGCCAAGGACGCGGAGGAAGAAAAAAGCCTTACCGCGAAGAGAACAATAATTATTGTCCTGCTCTTCCTTCGTGTCCTTTGTGTCCTTCGTGTCGAGGCTTTACTTGGCGGCCTTGGCGGTTAAGCTTTTCTTCACCCTGCGCGCTTCCCGACGCGCAGCCACAGCACCAGCCCCCCGAGCATGAGCGCGGTGGTGATGGCAAAGTAGGCGCGCAGTCCCAGAACGGGGCCGACCAGTCCCGCGAAGAACGGCGCCACGCCCATCGCGAGGAACTGGAACGCAGTGGCGTAGGACAAGGCGCGCGCGTCCATGCCTGGCGGCGAGTACATCCTGAGCAGCTGGAAGATGGCCGTCTGCATGCCGGCCGCCGTCAGCCCGAATGCCGCCCGCGCCAGCACCAGTTGCAGCGGCGATTGCAGCACCAGCAGCGGCAGATGGGTGATGACGGTGGCGGCGGCGGCGAACACCAGCACGCGCGCGGGGCCGACGCGGTCGATCACGCGTCCCCACAGCGGCAGCGCAACCATCGTGGTCAGCGCCATGGCCGTCGCCGCCGCCCCGATCCAGGTCCCCGCCACGCCGGTGTCCGCGCCCGCTTCGGCGGGACCGGCCTCCAGCAACTGGAGCACGAAGACGCTGATGTTGGTCACGCTGCCGTGCCACATGATCGAGAACAGGAACGCCAGCAAAAAGAGCGGTGCGACGCGTGGCACCGCCAGCAGCTCGCGCAGGCTGCCGACCAGCCGCGGGCGCCACGGGCCGGGCACAACCTGCTTCACCTCGCGCACGAACAGCAGGACCAGCAGGCCGCCGCTCAACATCAGGCCGGCGCTGATCCAGTACAGCGCGTGCTGCCGGTCGAAGAGCGCGACCAGCGCGGCGCCGGCGGCGGGACCGAGCGCGTGTCCCACCTGTCCGCCCGTCTGCGCCAGCGACACCGCGCTGCCGATGCGCCCGGGCGGCGTGTTGGCCAACAGCAACGACACGCCCGCCGGAGTAAAGCCGTTGAACACCGCAACCAGCATGAGGGCCGCGGCAAACCACAGCGGCGTCGGCGCTAGCGGCACCAGCATCATCGTGATGCCCATGCCCAGCATGGCCCGCAGTACCATCGGCTTGCGGCCGTAGTGGTCGGCGATACCGCCCCACACGGGACTGGCGACGGTGCTGACGAGGTAGAACGCGAGCAGCATGGTGCCGACCCACGTCTCCAGGTTCTCGCGCACGCCGAGGCCGCGCACCATCAGCGGCAGGAACGGCCACGCGAGGCTGAAGCCGAACCCGCACAGAATGTTGGCGAACGGGAACACCCGGCGGTTGCGGCGCCAATGTGGATAGCCCTTCTCGCCGCCGGTCACCATGGCGGCGGAAGGCGGAAGGCGTTCAGAACTTCTCCACCCACGGCCTCAACTCGATCTCCCACGTCCAGGCGCTGCGCGGCTGGCGCATGACGTAGAGGTAATTGGCGGCAATGGCATCGGCGTCGAGCAGCGAGTCGGGCTCGCCCGGCGGCGCGGCGCGCCCGGGGCGGGCGATGCCGCCGTCGATGACGAAATGCGCGACGTGGATGCCCTGCGGCGCGAGTTCGCGCGCCAGGCTCTGAGCGAGTCCGCGCAGGGCGAATTTGCCCATGGCGAACGGCGCCGACTGCGCGTAGCCCTTGACGCTCGCCGAGGCGCCGGTGAAAAGTATCGCGCCGCGCTGCTTCGCGAGCATGCGTCGCGCCGCCTGCTGCGCGACCAGGAAGCCGCCGAAGGCGCATACGGCAAGCGCGCGCTCGACTTCCGCCGGATCGAGGCCGGCGATGGGGCCGCGCGCGCGGGCGCTCGGGTTGTACACCACGACGTCCGGCTCGCCGAGCGCCTGGTCCACGTCGGAGAACAACTGCCGCACCGCGGCCGCGTTGACCACGTCGCAGGAAAAGGCGCGCGCCCCGGTTTCCGCGCACAGCGCCGCTAGTTGGTCCGGGTTGCGCGACGCCAGCGCGACGCGCATGCCCTCGCGCGAAAACAACCGGGCGAGCGAGGCGCTCAACCCCGGTCCCGCCCCGACGATCAGCGCCCGCTCGTAGCGCACCGGTTCCATGGCCCCTCCTCCACCTTCCGCCTTCCGCCTTTCGCCCTATTGCCTTTTGCCTTTTGCCTTTTGCCTTTGGCTACAGCGCCACTTTTTGGCGCTGTCCCGTCTGCGATGCGCGCACGATGGCGTCGAGCATGCGATGGCGGCGCACGGCGTGATCGAAGTCGGGCTCGACGTTCTTGCCGGCGCGGATCGCCTTGGCGAAATTGACCCACATCTGGCCAACGTCGTATCCCGGGCCGAGGCCGCGCACGTCTTCCGGCACCCACTTGAACTTCTCCGGCACCGGCAGCTCCTGCAGCGCCTTGTCGTCTTTCTTCCCGCCCATGATCTTGCGATTCACCTCCTGGCCGGCCTCTCCGCCGCCGATCATCGCCAGCGTGCCGTCCTTGCCGAAGATCTCGAAGCGGAAACCGGTGCCGTGATACGGATGGACGCCGAGGTTGACGCTGACCACTGCCCCGCCTTCGAGCCGGCCCGCCAGCATGATGTTGTCGGGCGAGGTCACGTCCACGTACTTTTTGGTGTCGGTCTCGAACCACTGCGGCACCTGGGTGCTGAGGACGGCCGAGACTTCGGTGAGTTCGCCCACGACCATGCACAGGGCGTCCATGGCGTGCCCGAAGGTGATGGTCAGCGTGTTGGCGCCGAGAGAGAAGTCGCGTTGCCAGGTGCGGTCCGCGGTGCGGGTCAGCACGCCGCTGCCGAAGTGCGTCATGTTGACCGACAGCACCTGGCCGACGTAGCCGTCCTTCACCAGCTCGCGCAGGTACAGGTAGGCGGGCGAAGCGCGCCGCTGCAGGCCGACCATGGTACGCAGATTCAGCTTGCGGGCCAGCGCCGCCAGCTCCTCTGCCTCCTGCGTGGTCTTGCCCAGTGGCCACTCGCAGTAGCAGTGCTTGCCCGCCTCCAGCGCGGCTTTCGAGAGCGCGTAGTGCGCCGGCACGCGCACGGCGACGAGCGCCGCCTCGACCTGCGGATCCTTGCCCATCGCCTTGACGTCGCCATAGGCGTGCTTTACGCCATACTTGTCCGCCGCCGCCTGCGCCGTATCCGCGTGCGCCGTGCACACCGCATAAAGCTCCGTCTCCGGCAGCCGCTGCAAAGCGGGCGCATGCGCGCTCGGCCCCCAGCGCCCGCCCGCCCCGATAAATCCCACGCGTAAACGACTGGTGGATGTCATGGTTCGCATTCCTTTAGGTGATGAGTGATGGGTGATGAGTAGCGGGTCGAGGGGCGGAACAGGGGCCCCGAACTTGTTCGGGGATGTGACCCCCCGGTGACACGCAAAGCGTGCCGACAAATTGTATACAATTCCTGCGATAAATGCGGGCCGGAAAATCAGGGCGGCTGCGGCCGCCCTCTTTTTTGAAGCGTCAATATTTGCGTCCCCGGCGTTGAAGCATTAACCTAGCCCGCACGGCGGGCCTCATCCCTGAATCCTCGGACAAAGGAGCATACCCATGGCAAAACTGCGCCACATAGCGATGGTGGTTGAGAAGATGGAGCAGACTGCGAAGTTCTACGAGAAGGCGTTCGGGATGAAGCGGGTGCGGCAGACGGACACCGCGATCGGGCTTTCGGACGGCGTCGTGAGCCTGGTGATCATCCATCCGTCCAACGTCAACATGAAAGGCGATGACCGCAGGGGATTGCATCACCTGGGCTTCCTCGTTGACGACGTGGCGAAGGAATCAGCAAGAGTCGAAGCCGTCGGCGCCGTCCGCCACGGCGGCATCATCAATTCGGAACTCGGGACGGAGACCGAGCATAAATTTCTCGACCCCAACGGGCAGGTGTTCGACCTGACCAGCCCCGCCTACGCGCGCGACGTCTGGAGCATTGCGGTATAGGTCTCTCAGTCGGGTCGTGAATATCACTCCGACCCCTGCTGCGGGATCTACTTGGGTGGCTTCGCCAACAGGAAAAACAACGACCCCAGTCCCGCCAGCACCGCCAGGATCGTAAAACCTGCGCGGTAGTTCCCGTTCCAATCGGCGAACGCACCGGCCAGTATCGGTCCGCAAATATTGCCGAATACGGTGATCAGGGTCGACAGACCCAGGATCAAGCCGATCGAGCGCCGGCCGAAATAATCAGCGCGGATGGCTTGCATGAACGGGCCGCGCAGACCCCAGGCCGTGCCGTGTACCAACGCGGAGACCACCAGGATGACGGGGCCGGTGGCATAGGTGAGCATGAGCAGGCCGGCTGCGTGCATCAGCATGCAGGCGGCGGAGACCAGGCGTTTGTCGAATTTCTCGCCGATCACCCATCCGAGCATCACCCCGAAGAATTGCCCGACCGTCACCAGGGTGATGACGAGCGTCGCCTGGGCAAGCGAGTAGCCCAGGCCCTCCTTCATATGGGTGATGGCGTGCACGTTCACGGCGGACACGACCAATAGCGAGAAAGCGTGGCCGAGCGAGATCAGCCAGAAAGCGCCGGTACGCAGCGCCTCGCGCGCGCTGAACATGCGCTGGGAGGGCACCTCGGCGTGTCCGGCGACCCTGGGCGCAGGCGGCAGGCCGTCCACGGTCTCGCCGTGATCCTCCGGGCGGCTGCGGATCACCCGCGCGAGCGGCCAGCCGATGAGGATGGCGATGACGCCCGAGCCGAAGGCCGTCGCCCGCCAGCCAAAGCCTTGTATGGACCAGGCAACCAGGATTACAAAAAGGCCGCCGAGCGCGCCGCCGAACTGCAGCGCGGAGAGCGCGCGCGCACGGCGCTTCTCGAACCACTGGATGATCGCCACGCTCACGAGGAAGTTGCTGAACATGCTCGAGCCAAGCGCGATCACCACGAACGCAGCGTAGAAGCCAGCCAGCGTATCGATCCAGCTGAGAAGCATGAAACCGATGCCGAACAAAACGACGCCGGCGCGGACGATGCCCTGTGTCCCGAAGCGGTCGACCATCCAGCCGAGCACCGGGCCGAGCAGAGCGGTCTCGGTCGATTTCAGCGCGGCTGCGCCGGATACGGCGGTCTTGCTCCAGCCACGATCCTCGACCAGGACCGCAAGGTAGACACCAAAAGCCTGGTTCAGCAGCAGGCTCTGCAGAAACTGCAAGGCGCCGCCGGCAGCCACGATACGCCAGCCGTAGAATGTTTTCATGGGATGCCCCGGAGGATAACGCAGGCGCTACCACTCCGCATCACCAACCAGCAGCCTGATAGTCGATTCCCAGATCCACATCTGGCAGAACGGCAGGATAAGCGCCCACCATCGCCAGATTCCGACCTATTCGGTCGATGATGCGCTGGCCGAGATGGCTGCGGCGGGAGTCGATGGTGCGGTTATCCATCCGCCCAGCGCGCTCGGCGAGGCGGTCAACGTTCTCGCCGTCGAAGCGGCTCGCCGCCACCCGGACAAACTCTGCATCCTCGGGCATTTCGACCTCCAAAGCCCGGACACAGCCCGTTTAAGCCTCTGCGTCGGACATTCTCATGGAAAATAGAGGTCGGAATTTTCATCGGACGCAACACCGAAGCGGCAAGTTATCACGGTGTCCATCCGCCATTTGCCGTACACTGAATCCAGTCACCTTTCTTGCCGTTCACCCAGGAGGTTTGAATATGACCCCGGTCGAAGAGCAGCAGATGCTCAACAGCCTTGCCGCGATATCGCAGGACATGAAAACGCTCGTGGCTCTCGTCAAGGATTTGACGATGCAGCAGGGAGCCGCAGATGAAAAAGCATTTTCACAGCTGGTGAACATCGCGCACAAGCGGTAGCGCTGAAGAAAAGCGAGGCGGAAGGATGAGGTAAAAAAACCCGTCGCGCAGGGTTCCTTTCGCCTTTTGCCTTCAGCGCAGCACCGGCAGCGGTAGCGGCGCCCCTCCCGGCAGCGGCGTGCGATCAACGTTCAGGCACATCGACACCAGGACGTAGTAGCCGTTCACTGCGATGAGATCCATGACGCCGCGTTCGCCGAAGCGGTCCAGCGCGGCCTTGTAGTGGGCGTCGCTCACGCCCTGCGTGGCGTGAAGCTGGCGCGAGAAGTCGTGGACGATCGCCTCGTCCTTCGACATCTTCTTCGGCCGGCGGCCCTGCGCGATGTCCGCCCCGATGGCGGGGTCGAGCCCGGCCTCCAGGGCAAGCCGGTGATGCGCGAACCATTCGTACTGCGACGTCCAGCGGCGCGCCGTCACCAGTATCGCCAGCTCGTTCAACTTTGCCGGCAGCGAGCTGCGAAAGCGGATTTCGGCGCCCAGGCTCTGGATGATGTTGCCGACGCCCGGGCTGCGCAGCCAGACATTGAACGGCCCGCCGAGCGGGCCCGGCTTGGCGGCGGCAGAGTTCTTCACGGCACCGCGCGGGCCCGACCGGATCGCGTCGGCCAGCACCCGCTGCTCCGGCGTCAGGTTCTCGAGGGGGATCTGCTTGAAGCGCTGGTCAGCGGCGGGGGTCTTCCTGGTTTTCGGGTTGGTCATGGTTCGTTCCCTGTGGGTTGAGGCGCAGCGGTGGAAGCAGGAACGTAACCGCATCCGCCCGCAGGCGCAATAGCCGCACCTCACCCCGTGGACCGAGGGTCGACCCAGGTCCGACGGCGTGAATGGTGAATGGGCCTCGAGTATCGCTAGTCGTTGGTCGAGAACCCCTTTGCCAGGCTTGCCCCACCGGTTTCGGGGAAGGACCTTCTGCCTTCTGCCTTCTGCCTTCTGCCTTCTGCCTTCCGCCTTTCGCCTTTCGCCTTTCGCCTTTCGCCTTTCGCTTTAGGGGGACCCCCTGTGGCGCCGGCCCTCGGTTAGCGCGATACTTCCGGTGAATACGTCGCCGGTTCCCGTCAGCCGCGCCCTGAACTGCACCCATCTCGAAAGCGAAACGAAGGAGAGTCAATCATGAACACCCTCAGCTCTTTTCATCGACTGGGCGTTGCGCTGGCAGCGGTGGCCGCATTTGCACCTGTCACAGCCTCGTCGCAATCCTATCCGGTCAAGCCGATCCGAATCGTCGTGCCCTTCACGCCGGGCAGCGCGACCGACATCATCGCGCGCGTCGTCGCGCCCCGTCTGGCGGAACGCTGGGGCCGGCCGGTCGTGATGGACAACCGCCCGAGCGCCGGCGGCATCGTCGCGTGCACCATCGTCGCCGAGGCGACGCCCGACGGCCACACGCTCATGGTGACCGGCTCCAACTTCGCGGGCAGCGCGGCGCTCTATGCCGGACGGCTCCCCTACGACCCCGTCAGGGACTTCTCCGGCATCACGCAGTTCGCGACCACCCCGCTGGTGCTGGTGGTCGCGCCCACGCTCGGAGTGAAATCGGTCAAGGAATTCATTGCGCTCGCGCACGGGAAGAAAGGGCAGTTGAACTTCGGCTCCACCGGGCTCGGCAGCGGGCCCCATTACGGCGCCGAGCTGTTCAATCTGGCCGCGGGCATCGCTGCGGTGCACGTGCCGTACCGGGGCTCGCCCGAATCGCTCACCGACCTGATGGCCGGCCGCGTGCAATTTATCCTCTCGCCCGTCCTGGCGGCCGCGCCGCTGGTCAGGAGCGGGAGGTTGCTGGCGCTGGGGGTGACGACCACCTACCGCGCGCAGGCGCTGCCGGAGGTGCCGACGATCGCGGAGGCGGGAATGCCCGGGTTCGAGTATCAGGGGTGGTACGGGATGCTGGCGCCGGGCAAGACGCCGCGCAAGATCGTCAACCTGCTTAACGCGGAAGTCGGCCACATCCTCGATCTGCCCGAGACCCGGGAGCGCATCGCGAACCAGGGCGCGATGGCGAGGCGCAGCACGCCCGAAGCTTTCGACAAGCTGGTCCGCGACGAGATCACGACGCGGACCAAGGTGTGGAAAGCTGCAGGCGTGAAGGTTGAATGAGCGGAACCGCCGGACTTTCGTTCCTATTCGATCCTGAGCCCGATCGCCTTCACCACTTTGGCATACTTCTCCGTTTCGCTGCGGAGATAGGCGCCCGCCTGCTCCGGCGTGGACGGGGCCGGCTCGACACCCATCCCGGCGTAGCGCTCGCGCACGTCTGCGGCTTCGAGCGCCTTCACGGCTTCTCGGTTCAGCCGTGCCACGATATCCTTCGGCGTCGCGGCGGGAACGAGCAGCATGCCCCATAGTATGTGCTGGTAGCCGGGGACGCCGGCCTCCGCGATCGTCGGCACCTCCGGCAGCACCGCCGCGCGTTTCGCGCCAGTCACCCCCAGCGCTCTCACCCTGCCGGCCTTGACCAGCGGCAATGCCACCGGCACGCCCGCAAAGTAGATCGCGATCTGGCCGGTAATCAAATCGTTCAACGCCAGCGGCCCGCCCTTGTAGGTCACGTGCACCATCTTGAGTCCGGTCATGAAGCTGAACAGCTCCGCCGCGAGGTGGTCGGAATTGCCGTGGCCGGTGGAGGCGAAATTGAGCTCTCCCGGACGCGCCCGGGTAAACGCGACCAGTTCCTTCACCGTTTTCGGCGGCAGCGAGGGGTGCGTCACCAGGATGTGCGGGGTCGCGCTCACCTGCGCCACCGGCGCGAAATCGCGCAGCGCGTTGAAGTTGAGCTTGACGTACGCTGTCGCGCCGGTCGCGATGCCGGCGTTCGCGAGCAACACGGTATAACCGTCCGGCGCCGCCTTCGACACCAGCTCCGCCGCGATGTTGGCGCCCGCGCCGGGGCGATTGTCCATCACCGCCGGCTGCCCGAGGCCGTCGCCCAGCTTCGCCGCCAGCACGCGGCCGATGAGATCGGTGGTGCTGCCGGCGGAGAACCCGACCACGATGCGCACCGGTTTCACCGGGTAGCCCTGCGCCCAGCCTGGAGCAGCGCCCAGGACGCAGGCCCCAAACAGGATGATTCGTGCAGCGCTCTTTACCATGGCTCTCCCTTGCAAGTTAGTAGAAGTCATCTCAAAAACCGTCCTAACCACGGAAACACACGGAAACACACGGAAATTCCTACAACGGGGACGTTGACCGGGTCGGGGTTCTTGTCCGTGTCATTCCGTGTGATTCCGTGGCAAATTTTGAGTCCGGTTCTAAGCTTGATGGGTGTCGGTGGCGGGGATTGCGCGATAATACGAGGAAAATCGCAGTCTGTCCTTTAAGTGCCTACCAGGAGGAGTGCCATTGAAAGAAGCCAAGGTAGTGTTCATCACCGGATTGCCGCCGCGCATCGTGGGCGCAGTCGTCTCGTTGAATCCCGCGGGCTTTACCACGACGGTCGTTGACGGCAAGAGCGCGGATGAGCAGCAGCTGAAAATGGTCCAGGACGCCGATTTCATCATGGTGTTCCGCGCCAATCCCTCCGACCGGGTACTGCGTGCGGCCACCAAGGCCCGGCTGGTGCAGTTGCTCTCCGCCGGCTACGACAGAATGAACCTGAAGCTGCTGCGCGAGTTGAAGATACCCTGCGCCAACAATGGCGGCGCCAATTCCAGGGCGGTCGCGGACCACGCGCTGCTGGTGATGCTGGCCCTTTACCGGCAACTGACGGCCGCGGATCGGGCCATGCGGGAAGGACGCTGGAGCGCCGCCATCGACGGCATGAATACGTTCGAGATGGCGGGAAAGCGGGTTGGCATCTTCGGCTTCGGCAACATCGGCCGCAAGGTCGCCCGGCGCGTCCAGAGTTGCGATGCCGTCGTTCAGTACTGCGACCCCTTTCCCCCGACGCCCGAGCTCGAGCGGGAGTTGCAGGTGCAGCGAGTCTCGCAGGAGGAACTGTTCCGCACCTCGGACATCATCACCCTCCACGCGCCGCTCACCAATGACACGCGTCACGTCGTCAACCGCGAGCGCCTCGCCATGATGAAACCCACGGCGGTGCTGATCAACACCTGTCGCGGGCCGGTGGTGGACGAGCCGGCGTTGATCGAGGCGTTGCAGCAGAAGCGCATCGCCGGCGCCGGGCTGGACGTCTTCGAGAAGGAGCCGATCGACCCCGGCAATCCGCTGCTCAAACTGGACAACGTAGTGCTGTCGCCCCACAGCGCGGGCACCACCTGGGACACCTGGTTCCGCCGCGCCGAGTT
>CAZCGD010000072.1:0-5157 GCA_964498105.1 uncultured Streptomycetaceae bacterium | reverse complement strand
TTGACGGGGCTAACTCCAGTTCGAGCGGACGCGAAGCTATTGTTGCAAGCGTTAATGCGCGCCGCTCAACAAGACGTTATGCGGCACGGGTCGCCGGGTGACATTCGTCGGGCGATGATCGTCACTCAATTACAACGGAGGGAAAAACATGCTTCGCTTCAAATTTCTACTAGCCATTCCGTTTTTCGCCTGGGGCGCCGCCAGCGAGCATCTGACGCGACGCTCACTCACACTGTCTCTTTTCGCATGGACCGTGTTGACGATAACCACCGCCGTCGCCGCCGACTATCCCGAGCGGCCCGTTCGCGTCATCTTGCCCGTCCCGCCGGGCAGTGAGCCGGATGTGGGCGCGCGGGCGATTGTCGCCGAGCTAACGCGGCAAATGGGCAAGCAATTCGTTGTCGACAACCGGCCCGGTGCGGAAGGATTGCTAGCCACCGAATTGATCGCGCGCGCGGCGCCGGACGGCTACACCATCGGGCAGGGAAATTTAAGGTCGCTCGTGGGCAATCGCATATTCCTGCCCAAGTTGCCGTACGATCCTGACCGCGACATTCAGCCCGTCGCGCAGTTCGCGGCAGGGTTCAGCATTCTGGCGGTAACGCTGTCGCTGCCGGTTAAATCGGTACAAGAACTCATCGACCACGCCCGCAAAAATCCTAGCAAGCTGTTGTTCGCATCCGGCGGAAATGGACACCTGTCGCACATGACGGCGGAGCTATTCAAGCGCATGACCGGCACGCAGATGACCCATGTACCGTACAAGAGCTTGCGGCAGGGCATAACCGACACGATCGAGGGGCAAGTGCACCTGATATTTTATTTTGCATCATCGATTGGTCCGCATGTTGCGGCGGGGCGTGTGCGTGGTCTCGCCGTGACTACGGCCAAGCGCTCGTCCATCTATCCTGAGTTGCCGACCGTCGCTGAATCCGGGGTTCCGAATTTTGAGATGACTGTCTTTGCCGGCATCATTGCGCCCGGCGGAGTTTCGAAGACTATCGTCAATCGCCTGAACGCGGAGGTCAACAAGGCGCTTGCGACATCGACGGTCAAGGACAAATTTGGCGCCCTGGGCGCCGAACTCACGGGCGGCACCCCGGCAGAGTTTACCGTGTTCATTAAACGCGAAATGATCAAATGGACGGCAGTTCTCAAGGACGCGAACATCAAGCCGGATTAGTACGTTTTTCAGTGCGTGAAACGGCCCCGTCTGCAGGTAGGTTCTTACACAGTGCTCGATCAAATGCCGCATAACCGTCCGATGAACCGGACGCTCAACCAGCGGCACTTCGTTTGCTGGCGTCGCGCGGGTTATCGGGATCGTTAGACGCGCAGTCGTGACCGTATTGCTGAGAGTCCGGCAGATCGAAAGAGATACCAAGATGATTCAATTCGCGATTGTGACCTTGCTTGTCTATCTCGCGTTCCCATTAAACGCACTTGCTCAAAGTTGCGCGGGAAACCCCGTAGCCGTCCAAATCCTGGGCTCCGGCGGACCCAGGACCGGTCCCGATCGCGCGTCGTCCAGTTATGTCCTCTGGATTGATGGTCAGGCGCGGATACTTGTCGATATGGGCGGGGGTGCCTTACTTCGTTTTGGTCAAGCACAGGCACGGCTCAGCGATTTATCGTTGATCGCCATAAGCCATCTTCATGCCGACCACATCTCCGATCTGCCTGCCCTGCTGTGGTTGAGCCATGAGGTACGTAAGCAACCATTGCGTATTGTCGGTCCTTCGGGCAATAACCAAGCGCCGCCATTCCCCGTGTTCCTCACCCGTCTCTTTGATGAGAAGAATGGCGCATTTCCACTGCTTGCTCCGGCGCTGGGCGGCGCACAGGCTGACCACGGAGGAAGCGTTCGTCTCGATGTCGACGTGATAGATGTGACCAAAGCGCAGCCGTCGACCGTGTTTGAACGGGATGGAATAACCGTGAAAGCCCTGGGAATACCGCACGGGAACGTCCCGACGTTGGCTTACCGCGTAGACACGCGCGGCGTGTCGGTCGTATTTAGCTCCGATCAAACTGGAACCAGCCCCACGTTCGTGGAGTTCGCGCGCGGAGCGCACGTCCTCATCATGCACCTTGCCGTTGCCGCAGGGAGAACCAACCATCTGCTTCATGCCTCACCGGCGGTTGTCGGTCGCGTTGCACAGGACGCGGGCGTTGGACGACTGATCGTCAGTCATATCGGTCTATTCGATCTTGACGCTGCCATCGCTGATCTGAAGAAGTTCTACACGGGCCCTCTGACGGTCGGCGCCGATCTGCAGTGCACGCAAGTACCATGAATGAGCTGCCCGCCAATACTCAGGAACTTCAAGGGCAGTCTAACTTTAGTTCGAGCGGACGCGCTGAAGCGCACCGCTCAACAGTACGTTAGGCGTCAGAATGGTTGCCGCGCCTCAGTTGAAAGTTGCAGAATACGCGGGGCTCTGCGTCGCAGTTGCCTCGCAACATCCCGTGGCGACTATGCGGCACAGGTCAACACCACGTTACTTCAGCCAATTCCAGGAGGACAGAATGACCAAGACCTTGACGGCCCTCGCGTTCACGTCAGTGCTGCTGGCAGGCGGCGCCGCTTGCGCTGCCGATGGAATGGTATCTGTGCCGAGCAAATACTCCGTCGCGGAAACCATGGACCGCCTTGAAGCAGCTATTCGGAGGGCGCAACCGCCTATCAACGTATTTGCTCGCGTTGACTTTCAGGCTACAGCCGCAACCCAAGGCGGCAAGCTGCGTCCGACGCAGATCTTGATCTTCGGGCGGGGGGGCACCGCTGCGGGACTGGTGCCCCAGCATCCCAGAGTCGCGATCGACCTACCTCTGAAGGCGCTCGCTTGGGAAGACGAACAGGGTAAGTCCTGGCTGACATACAACACTGGTGAATACTTGGCGCAACGTCACGGCGTGACCGGCAGAGACGACTTCATGAAGCGTGTCACCGACTTCACCGCGGGGCTGGTCAAGTCCGCCACTGAATGACAGCGCGCACCGGGATGCAGCGCGGACGCCTAACCCGTGCATCGAGCGGACCGCTGGCAAGCGGCGCTTGCCAGTACGCTTCGGCCTACGGCCTTCGCCGGCCGCTCATGCACAACGTTAGCCCATCAATCACGCCCAATTAATGAGCCTTGTGTGTTCAGCTTCCACTTCATCTAGATCAACCAAAGGATACTGCCCATGGGCCAGGGACCTGTCATCACCATCGATGATGTCACTAGCTTTGAGCTAAAGGAGCGCCGGCCGGGCTGCGAGCGAGGTTTGCTGCAAGCAGATGCGCCGTCACACACTGTGCTGTACCGGATCCTGCCCGGCAGCGGCATTCCGACTCATCTTCATTCGCGGGTCTATGATCTTTTCGTCGGCATTAAAGGGAAGCTCGAAATCCGCTTTGAAGGCCAGCACGGCAATGGCACATTCGTGCTCAAGCCGGGTGGGTTCTGCAGCATGCCGCCCGGTGTGCGGCATGAAGTATCGAATCCGAGCAAGACCGACGAAGCGTTCTTCCTGCTCGTCCATGCTCCAGGCGAGGGCCATGACTCCATACCCGTACCATTCCGCGAGATAGAGACGGCATTGCCGTTCTCGCCACGAACCTGATCTAGTACCATGTTTGACGGGGCTAACTCCAGTTCGAGCGGACGCGAAGCTATTGTTGCAAGCGTTAATGCGCGCCGCTCAACAAGACGTTAGGCCGCAAAGCCGCTGATAGTGCACTGGACACGACTTTGGTTTAGCCCCAGTGGCATCCGAATAACGACAGCAATGGAGGAGACGACATGAAGCTAATTAAAATTCTCGCTCAGACAATGTTGAGTCTGGCAGTCGCTCTGACTGCCCTTCCGGGTTTGGCCGCCGACTACCCCGGGCCCAAGGAGGGCAGTTGGGTGGTGCGTGATTTCCGTTTTCACACCGGCGAAGTTCTGCCGGAACTGCGTCTCCATTACACGACCGTGGGCGCGCCCACCGGCGAGCCGGTGCTGCTCCTGCATGGCACGTTGGGATCGGGCACCGGTCTCCTCAACCCCGCGTTCGCGGGAGAGCTGTTCGGTCCGGGACAGCCGTTGGATGCGAGCCGGTACTTCATCATCCTGCCGGACGCCATTGGCACCGGAAAATCCAACAAGCCCTCGGATGGCATGCGCACGAGCTTTCCGAAGTACAACTACGATGACATGGTCGTTGCCCAATACCGGCTGGTCACGGAGCACCTACGCGTGCGTCACCTGCGGCTGGTACTGGGGCATTCGATGGGCGGCATGCACACCTGGATCTGGGCCCAGAAATATCCGGATGTCATGGACGCAGCGGTGCCGATGGCATCGTTGCCAACCGAGATGTCCGGCCGCAATTGGATGATGCGCCGTCTGATTATCGATTCCATCCGCAACGACCCAGAGTGGATGAACGGCAACTACACCAAGCAGCCGCGCAGCCTACAGTTCGCTTCAGTGTTCTACGGCATCGGCACCAATGGCGGAAATCAGGGGCTCCAGAAGGCGGCGCCAACGCGCGAGAAGGCCGACCAGTTGCTCAACCAACGCCTCAGCGCGCCGTTCCGCGGCGATGCCAACGACTCCCTGTACCAGTTTGACGCGTCGCGCGACTACAACGCCTCATCGGGCCTGGAGCGCATCCAGGCAATGCTGCTGGTGATCAACTCGGCCGACGACGAGCGTAATCCCCCAGAGCTGGGGTTGCTCGACCGCGAGATCAAACGCGTGAAAAATGGCCGCGTTCTGCTGATTGCCGCGAGCGAGGGCACTTTCGGCCATGGGACCACCATGCGGGCAAGATTCTGGAAGCAGGAGCTGGCCACGCTGTTGCAAGGCGCGCCGCGCCGGGCGCAGTAGTTTGTTCCGAGGGTCAGCCGATGCCGTCTAGCTACGAGCAAGGGTTTCAGGAAGTCGATGTCGACGCTACGCTTTCGTCGTCATTACCGCTAAGCGCGAAGCCTAACTCTAGTTCGAGCGGACGCGAGTCAGCGTGAGTGGTTTGCCTGTAACGGTGTCGCTGTCCATGCGGCGTCGCGCGCGCCGCTCAACAAGGCGTTAAGCTGTTCGTTCTTGATTCTCTCGGCGTCCCTTCGACAAGCTCAGGACAAGGCTTGGCGGTTCAATTTGAGGGATGAGGGATGAGGACTGCCCC
>CAZCGD010000071.1:0-15289 GCA_964498105.1 uncultured Streptomycetaceae bacterium | reverse complement strand
CATCGCGCGCCACGTCGCGCCCGACATCCACGTCATCAACGCCGGCGACGGGCGCCACTCGCACCCGACGCAGGGCCTGCTCGACATGTACACCATCCGCCACTACAAGAAGGACTTCTCCAACCTGCGGGTGGCGATCGTTGGCGACGTCCTGCACTCGCGGGTAGCGCGCTCGCAGATCCACGCGCTCACTACGCTCGGCTGCCCGGAGATCCGCGTTATCGGCCCGAAAACGCTGCTGCCTGCCAACGTCGAGCAGCTCGGCGTGCACGTCTACCACGACATGCGGCAGGGCCTGAAGGACGTGGACGTGGTGACCATGCTGCGGCTGCAGAACGAGCGCATGCAGGGCGCGCTGCTGCCCTCGGCGCAGGAGTTCTACAAATTCTACGGGTTGACCGGCGACAAGCTCGCGCTCGCCCGGCCGGACGCTATCGTGCTCCACCCCGGCCCCATGAACCGCGGCGTGGAGATCGATTCCAGCGTCGCCGACGGCAAGCAATCGGTGATCCTGCCCCAGGTCACCTTCGGCATCGCCATCCGCATGGCGGTGATGAGCATCATGGCTGGTAACAAATAATGATGAATTTTGAATGTTAAATGCTGAATTAAAAAAACCGGTGGTCCTGGCTCGAGCTGCTATGTTCACCGAGCCTGCCATCATTCAAAATTCAAAATTCAACATTTAACATTGATATGAAGATTCACATCAAGGGCGGCCGGCTGATCGACCCGAAGAGCGGCGTGGACGCGATGAAGGACGTCTACATCGCCGCCGGCAAGATCGTCGCGATCGGCGACGCACCGAACGGCTACACCGCCAACCGTGTGATCGACGCGGCGGGCCTCGTCGTCTGCCCCGGGCTGGTGGACCTCTCGGCGCGGCTGCGCGAGCCCGGTTTCGAGTATCTGGCGACGCTGGAATCGGAGATGGAGGCGGCCATCGCCGGCGGCGTGACCAGCCTCGCCTGCCCGCCCGACACCGACCCGCCGCTCGACGAGCCGGGACTGGTGGAGATGCTCAAATTCCGGGCGAAGAACCTGAACCAGGCGCGGGTCTACCCGGTCGGCGCGCTCACTCAGGGCCTGAAGGGCGAGCGCCTGACCGAGATGGCCGAGTTGGTGGACGCGGGCTGCATCGCTTTCTCGCAGGCGGACGCGCCGTTTGCCAATACGCAGGTGTTCTACCACGCCCTCCAGTACGCCGCGACCTTCGGCTTCCCGGTGTGGCTGCGCCCGCAGGACCCCGCTCTGGCGCAGCACGGCGTCGCTCACGACGGGCAGGTCGCCACGCGCTTCGGACTGCCGGCGATTCCGGTTTGCGCCGAGACCGTCGCGCTCTCCATGATACTGATCCTGGCTCGCGAGACCGGGGCGCGCGTGCATCTCGCGCGGCTCTCCAGCGCCGAGGGCGTGGAAATGGTGCGCCAGGCGAAGCGGGACAAGCTCACCGTCACCTGCGACGTCGCCATCCATCACGCGCACCTGACCGAGATGGACATCGGCTTTTTCGAATCCAACAGCCGCCTCGATCCCCCGCTGCGCAGCCAGCGCGACCGGGACGCTCTGCGCGCGGCGCTGGCCGACGGCACCGTGGACGCGCTGTGCTCGGACCATACGCCGGTGGACGAGGACGCGAAGCAGCTGCCATTCGCCGAGGCCGAGCCGGGCGCGACCGGGCTCGAGCTGTTGCTGCCGCTGACGCTCAAGTGGGCGGAGGAATCGAAACTGAAGCTCGCGCCGGCGCTGGCCAGGATTACCTCGGATCCGGCGCGCGTGCTCGGCATCGATGCCGGTCACCTGACCGCGGGTCACGCCGCCGACATCTGCATCTTCGACCCGGAGCGCCACTGGAAGATCGAGCCGCAGGCGCTGAAGAGCCAGGGCAAGAACACCCCCTACATCGGCCTCGAGCTGAAGGGCAAGGTGCGCCACACCCTGGTCGACGGCCAGGTCGTTCAAGAATTGTGAATGTTGAATGTTGAATGTTGAGTTACTTGAACTCAAGCGTTCCTGCACCAACTAAACATTTAACATTCAAAATTCAACATTGGTTTCATGAATCCCCTCCTTGATTTTTCGGGACTGCCGCGGTTTGCCGACTTCAAGCCCGAATTCGTCGCGCCGGCGGTGGACCAGTTGCTCGCGGAAAACCGCGCGCTGATCGAGCGCGTCGCGGCGCCGGCCGTGCCGCCGACGTGGCGCGAATTCGTGCAACCACTGGAAGACGCAAACGAGCGACTGCGGCGCGCGTGGGGCGTGGTCGGGCACCTCAATTCGGTCATGAACAGTCCCGATTTGCGCGAAGTCTACAACTCGAGCCTGCCCAAGGTGACCCAGTACTACACCGAGCTCGGCCAGCACGAGGGCCTGTTCGCCAAGTTCAAGGCGCTGCGGACGGGCGCTGGATTCGAAAGCCTGACGCGCGCGCAGAAGAAAGTCGTCGACAACGAGCTGCGGGATTTCCGGCTCGGCGGCGCTGAACTGCCGCTGGAGAAGAAGGCGCGCTTCAAGGAAATCAGCGAACGGCTGTCACAAGTATCCTCGCGTTTCTCGGACAACCTGCTGGACGCCACCAACGCCTTTGCGCATTACATCACCGATGCCGCGGATACCTCAGGCCTGCCGGAGGACGCGCTCGCCGCAGCGCGCGAAGCGGCGCAGGCCGAGGGCAAGCCCGGCTGGAAGTTCACCCTGCACGCACCTTCCTACCTGCCGGTCATGCAGTACGCGGACCGGCGCGGGCTGCGGGAGCTGATGTACCGCGCCTACGTCACGCGCGCGTCCGAGTTCGGCAAGGCAGACTGGGACAACACACACCTCATTGCCGAAATCCTGGCGCTGCGCCGCGAGCAGGCGCAGTTGCTGGGCTTCGACAGCTACGCCGATTACTCGCTCGCGCCCAAGATGGCGGAGTCGCCGCAGCAGGTGCTCGACTTCCTCAACGAGCTTGCGGCACGGGCACAACCCTACGCCCGGCGCGACCTGCAGGAAGTGACCGATTTCGCGAGCGCCGAGCTGGGCCTCGACAGGCTCGATGCCTGGGATCTCGCCTACGCCTCGGAGAAGCTGCGCGCCCGGCGCTACGCCTTCTCCGACCAGGAGCTGAAGCAGTACTTCCCCGAGCCGCGGGTGCTGCCCGGCATGTTCCAGCTGGTGGGGGCGCTGTACGGACTCACGATCGAGCCGGCCGAAGCGCCGACGTGGCACCCGGACGTGCGCTTCTTCTCGATCCGCGACCGCGCCGGGAGCCTGGTCGGGCAGTTCTACGTCGACCTCTACGCGCGCCCCTCCAAGCGCGGCGGCGCGTGGATGGACGAGGCGGTCACGCGACGCGTCCGGGACGGACGCGTGCAGTCGCCGGTCGCCTACCTCAACTGCAACTTCTCGGCGCCGGTCGCGGGCAAGCCCGCCGTCTTCACGCACGACGAGGTCAATACGCTGTTCCACGAATTCGGCCACGGGCTGCACCACCTGCTGACGCGCGTGGACACCCTCGGCGTCTCCGGCATCAACGGCGTGGAGTGGGACGCGGTGGAGTTGCCCTCCCAGTTCATGGAAAACTTCTGCTGGGAATGGGAAGTGCTGCGGCCGATGACCGCCCAGGTGGACACGGCAGCGCCGCTGCCGCGCGCGCTGTTCGACAAGGTGCTGGCGGCGAAGAACTTCCAGAGCGGCATGCAGACCATGCGCCAGATCGAGTTCTCGCTCTTCGACCTGCGCCTGCACCACGATTTCGACCCGTCCGGCGGCACCTCCGCGCTCGACCTGCTCGATGACGTGCGCCGGCGCGTGGCGGTGGTGTTCCCGCCCGCTTACAACCGCTTCCCGAACAATTTTTCGCATATTTTCTCTGGCGGCTATGCCGCGGGTTACTACAGCTACAAATGGGCCGAGGTCCTGTCGGCCGACGCCTACAGTCTGTTTGAGGAGAAAGGGGTGCTCGACCCGGAGACCGGTCAGCGCTTCTGGAACGAGATCCTCGCCATGGGCGGCAGCCGGCCCGCGCTGGAGTCCTTCATCGCCTTCCGCGGACGCGAACCGAAGATCGATGCCCTCATGCGGCATAGCGGCATGAGCGGCGGAGCAGGGGCCCAAACGCTTTAGCGTTGGGGATGCGACCAAGAAGGGCGTGCCGGAACGTTGAGCAGGGGCCCCGGTTTCCGGGGATGCGACCGTGGAGGCACGCAAGCAGCCGACACTGCGGATCCGGATAGTAGCCACAAGCATCTCGGAGGCTGCGCGCAGGGCCGCCGACGCGATTACCTTTACCCCGCTAAGAACTTACAGAGGCGGTGGGATGGTGGGAACATCGTGACGTGTGCCTTTACCGCAGTTCTAACGGGGTGTTACAGTGAGGCGCATCAACCTCATAAAGTGGTGTATTTATGAAGCAGATCAAGACCATATTGGTGATGGTACTGTTAGCAGCGAGCAGCACTGTGCTCGCCGCAGAGCTTTACCGCTGGGTGGACGAGAACGGGAAAGTAGAATACCGGGATACGCCGCCGCCCTCGTCCGCGAAGAAGGTCGAACAGCGCCGCCTCGGCGGCGGCACGGTCGAGGCCTCCTTGCTGCCCTTCAGTGTGCAGCTGGCAGCAAAGAATTTCCCGGTGACGCTGTGGAACGCGCCATGCGGCGCGCCGTGCGACCAGGCGCGCGCGCATCTGGCGCGGCGCGGCGTGCCCCACGCCGAGAAGGACGCGCAGGCCGACGTCGAAGCGTTCAAGAAGCTCACCGGGGGCATCGACGTGCCGGTGCTCTACGTGGGTTCGAACCGGGTCAACGGCTACCTCGAGGCCGAATGGGATTCCGCGCTCGACATCGCCGGCTATCCGAGGACCGCGCCGCCCGGCGCGCGCCCGGCGGCCAAGCCGGTCGCAGCGGCGGGGCCCCGCCCGACGGTCAAGCTTTACACCCACCCCGAGTGCGGAAATTCATGCGTCGAGGCGAAGAGCCTGCTCGCGGGCCGCAAGGTTCCGTTCCAGGAAATCGCAGCGCAGGAGCAGGCCGTGATCGACGAGTTGCAGCAGGTATCCGGCGCCACGCGGGTGCCGGTGCTGTTGGTCGGTGAGGTCGTCACGCGCGGCTTCAGCCCCGGCGATTACAACACGGTGCTCGATGCCGCGGGCTTTCCGCGCGCGGGCGGCAAGCCTTAGGAGTTTGTCGAAGGTGCGTCCGACAAACTCCTGAAAGCTTCATCCCGAAATCCGCAGATGGTGCTGCCGATAGTATTCAGTCGGATGCACAAAACCGACGGCCTCCCAGCCGCCAGCACTGCGGACAGCGTAAGCGCCTATAACACCATGAAACACGCGTGCGTTGCTGCCAGAATTGGTGATGGCGCGAAGCGAGGTGCAGCCAATATGTCGATATTGGCAAGCCGAGCGACAAAGCCAGCGCCGATTCTGGCTGCAACCCCTTGTGGGCTGGCGCGAATTTTGGCCCATGGCATTGTCGCAAGTCCCTTGCTTAGGTGGCTAAGCGGCGGGCCTTGCTTCGCGCCCTGAGCCAAAATCGTGCCAGCGCATCGCGCGTTTCATGGTGTTATAGGCTCTAATGAAGATTGCGACCTGGAACGTCAACTCGCTCAAGGTCCGTCTGCCGCAGGTCCTCGAGTGGGCCGACAAGCACCGGCCCGATGCGCTATGCCTGCAGGAAACCAAGCTGCAGGACGAGCAGTTTCCGGCCGCGGACCTCCAGGCCGCGGGCTACTCCCCGCTTTATAGCGGCCAGAAGACCTATAACGGCGTCTGCATCGTTTCGCTCGCTCCGCCGAGCGCAACGATAACCGGGATTCCGGGGTTCGTAGACCCTCAGAAGCGGGTGCTGGCGGCAACGATCGGCGGAATCAGGATCATCAACATCTATGTTCCCAACGGCGAGAGCGTCGAATCCGACAAGTACCAGTACAAGTTGCGATGGCTCGCCGCCTTCCGCGACTGGCTCAAGGTGGAGCTGGCGCTGCATCCGCGCCTGGCGGTGCTTGGCGATTACAACATCGCGCCCGAGGACCGCGACGTGCACGATCCCGCAGCCTGGGAAGGGAAGGTGCTCTGCAGCAAGCCGGAACGCGAGGCCTTTGGCGGCCTGATCGGCCTCGGGCTGAAAGATTCGTTCCGGCTGTTCGAGCAGCCGGAGAAATCATTCTCGTGGTGGGATTACCGCATGAACGCGTTCCGTCGCAAGATGGGGATGCGGATAGACCACATCCTGCTGTCGGAGGAACTCGCCAAGGCCTGCACCGCGTGCACGATAGACATCGGGCCGCGGCAGAACGAGCGGCCGTCGGACCACGCGCCGGTTGTTGCGGAAATCAACATTTAACCGCCAAGAAAATCAAGATTGATAATTGAACCGCGGAGATGGGGAGAGAAGCAAGAACAACAATTGAACCGCCAAGACGCCAAGGCGCCAAGAAATTCAATTCCATATTCAAGACCAGACCCCGTCATCGTGTGCCATCATCCGTGCCTGCGTTTAACGAGGTAGGTGTGGAACCCTTCGAGAACCGTTTCACCGCGTTGGTTGGTAAGGCGCGCGGTGAGCTTCACGATTCCGCTTGGCCCGCTTTTCGAAGGTCGCGTCTCGGCGACCTCCAGTTCTGGCGTCACTGTGTCGCCGAGCAGCACCGGCTTCAGGAAACGCCCGCCCTGCTCGAGGAAAGCAATCATCGAGTCCTCTACATGCGGGGAGAGTGAGCCTGCGCCCAAGGCGGTCATTCCCATCAGCAGCAAGCCGTGCGCGAGCGGCGCGCCAAAGCGCGTGGTCTTGGCGTATTCGGCATCGTAATGCAGTGGATGCGCATCGCCGGTCATCTGCGCGAACAAGCGGAAGGTGGCCTCGGCGAGCGTGTGCGGCCTGCCGGGGAAGCGCTGCCCCGGCCTGAAGTCTTCGAAGAAATATTGTTCGGCCTCCACGGATTTCCCTCGATCAATTTAATTAGGTCTGAAAAAATATTGTTACTGTTTCCTGTCCGCCAATTGTTCCGCGATGGCGTTGACGATGTACTCGGCGTCCTCATCGATGCCGTAGATGAGGCCCGACTTGCGGCTGTTGAGCCAAGGGAAGCCAATGAAATACAGGCCCAGCACCGGCGAGACTCCCCGCTCATGAACCGGCATGCCTTCTCCATCAAGGACAGGCAAGCTTATCCAGCTGAAATCCGCCGTGAATCCGGTTGCCCAGATGATCGTGCCGACCTGCGCGTCGTGCAGATCGAGGCGCCTCAGTGGGGAAGCACATTCCGCGCAAGGATCGGGTTCATCCGCAGGATCATCCTCCAGCGGCGGCAGCGCTATGCCGGTCTGCGCAATATAGGCATCAATATCCGACTTGCGCTTTTGCGAGAATTCATCGGCGTAACGCACGTGGGCGGCGGCCTCGTCGCTCAATACCAGACTGTTTCCCTCCACGTCTAGCAGACGGCCGAGAATCACGGCGCCCTGGCGCGCCAGGCTCTGCAGGCTGACGGTGTGCCCGTAACGGCCGACGCCCGATATCTGCGACAGGGTCGCGCGGCTGACGGACTTGTCCTTCAGGCTGGCGTACGTGACATCCCATACTTTCATTTCAATATTCCACGCCGTGCTGTCCCGGCCCCGATAGCGGCGCGGCAGGCGGCCGACCTTGCCCGCGCATAGATAGACCTTCCGGCCGGCGGCCAGCAAGTCTTCGGCGATCTGCACGCCGGATTGCGCGCTGCCGACGATCACCACCGCGCCCGGCTGCAACGCCGCTGCGTTGCGGTATGCCGATGCGTGCATCTGCGTGATGTCGCCGGGTATTCGGGATCGCGCGGGTGGAATCTTCGGCGCCTGCTGCATGCCCGAGGCGATCACGACGGAGCGGGCCGTCATCGACTCAAACACCTTTCCATCTGCGCGCGTCTTGACTACTAAGCGCCCTGCTCCGACGGCGCGCTCGACCGACACCACCGTAACGCCCGTGCGAACCGGCAATCTCGAGCGCTCGGCATATTGATGGAAGTAGGCGACCAGCTCATCACGGCGCCAGAAGCCATCGGGCTCCGCGCCTTCGTAGGGAAAGCCAGGCAGCGTGCTGAAGGAATTCGGCGTATTGATCTGGAAAGAATCCCAGCGTTGTGACCGCCACGATTCGCCGATTCGCCCCCGCTCGAAGACGACATGGTTGCGGCGGTCCCGCTGCAGGAAATAGCTCGTGCCCAGACCCGCCTGACCTGCGCCCACCACTACCACATCCAGCGCACTGGCTGTCATCTCAGATTCCTTAGCGAAGAGGGTCAGACCCCAGTGAAAAGGTCAGGACTTTAACTTGGTAGGTAAGAATCTGCGTTAATCTGCGGTTCCATGTTGTTTTGCTTGGCGTGCTTGGCACTCTCGGCGGTTCAATTATTGGTTTCTCTTTTCTTGGCGGTTCAGTTTCGGCCCGTATCATTCCGTCCTGTATCGCCAATATCCTGGCCGTCATCGGTGATGGGAGACTGCAACGATCTGAACCGCATCGCCGACGACTCGATAGACGAGCGAATATGGAAAGCGCGGAATCAGAGCCCGGCGAAGCGAAATGCCGGCCGGCGATCCGGCATCTGGGAACTCCCGAATATGTGAGACCGCGCGTTCGACTTCAGCGGCAAAGGACTTGCCGAGACCAACCATCCGGACTTCGTAGAACGCCGAGGCTTCTTCAAACTCGGCGGCCGCTTCAGGATGGAAGGCGTAGGGAATCACCCGAGGCGGCGGCGCACTCTCGCAAACACCTCGTCACCAGGAATAAGCTGGGCCTCTCCGCGCTCAATTTCCCCGACGCGGCGTTCGATCTCAAGTCGCCATGCCGCCTCGACATCGGGATCGGACGGGCCGTCTAGCGACTCAATCAGCGAAAGGGCGAGCTCCGCGCGCTCAGCGTCGGATAGCCTGGAGGCCTTTTCCTTGATTTCAGTGAGTGTGTCCGACATTTTGTACCTCCATTCTTCAACCCGCTCCGAGTTGAGAAACTTCAAAAACTCTTTGAAGTCGGTCGGAATCAGGCCACCGATATGGAATTATACATCCGCGTTTATCTGCGGTTGCATTCTGTTTTTCTTGGTGGTCTTGGCGGTTCAATTCTTGTTTTCCTTCGTGTCCTTGGTGTCCTTCGTGTCTAAGCTTTCAGGGTTCTATCTTTACGCCCTTCCAGAACGCCACATACCCCGCGATGTTCTTCGCCGCCGCCTTGGGATCGGGGTAGTACCACGCAGCATCCTTATTGATTTGCCCGCCTACCACGACATCGTAGTAGGAAGCGATTCCTTTCCACCCGCAGGTCGTGTGCGTAGCGCTGTCTTTCAGCAGTTCACGCTTTACCGCATCAGGAGGGAAATATTGATTGCCCTCCACGACTTCGCACCGATCGCTCTCGGCTATGACCTGTCCGCTCCAAATCGCTCGCGCCATATGAGTAGCTCGTGTCCGGTCAATAAACAATGTGTGGTCGATTCACGATTTACGATTTACGATTCACGATTTACGATTCACCGTTTTTCCTGTCGGATTCGATTCCGAGTTCCTGGATCTTGCGCGTGAGGGTATTGCGTCCGAGGCCCAGCAGCAGGGACGCCTCGATCCGGCGGCCGCCGGTATGGGCCAGCGCCTTCATGATCAGCGCTTTCTCGAACTGGCGGGCGAGCCCGTCCATCACTCCGGTTTCGCCGCGGTTCAACTGCGCTTCGACTTCCTTCTCCAGCGCCGCAGCCCAGCTCTGCGCCGCCGGCGCCGTGTCGGCACGCAGCTCGTGCGGCAGGTCCTTGACCTCGATCGTGCCCGAGGGCGCCATCACGGTCAGCCAGTGGCAGAGGTTCTCGATCTGGCGCACGTTGCCGGGGAAATCCTGCGCGCTGAGGTACTTCAGCGTTGCCTCGGACAACCGCTTCGCTTCGACGCCCAGCTCGCGCGCGCTCTTGGCTAGAAAATGCCGGGCGAGCAGCGGGATATCGTCGCGCCGCTCGCGCAGCGACGGCAGGCGCAAGCGGATGACGTTGAGCCGGTGGAACAGGTCCTCGCGGAACAGCCCCTGCTTCACGCGCGCTTCGAGATCCTGGTGGGTGGCGGCGATCACGCGCACGTTGGCCCTGATCGGCTGGTGGCCGCCGACGCGGTAGAAATGCCCATCGGACAGCACGCGCAGGAGCCGCGTCTGCAGTTCCTGCGGCATGTCGCCGATCTCGTCAAGGAACAGGGTGCCGCTCTCCGCCTGCTCGAAGCGCCCGCGCCGCTGCGCCTGCGCCCCGGTGAAGGCGCCGCGTTCGTGGCCGAACAGCTCTGACTCCAGCAGCTCGCGCGGAATCGCCGCGGTGTTGATGGCGATGAACGGCTTGGCGGCGCGCGGGCTGTGGCGATGCAGCGCGCGCGCCACCAGTTCCTTGCCGGTGCCGGATTCGCCGGTGATCATCACCGTGGCGTGCGACTGCGACAGCCGGCCGATGACGCGGAACACCTCCTGCATCGCGGGCGCCTGGCCGAGTATCTCGGGACTTTCCTCCGCGTCCTCGGCCGTAGTGCCCTGGCGCAGGCTCTCGTCCATCGCGCGCCGGATCAACTCCACCGCATGGTCCACGTCGAACGGCTTGGGCAGGTACTCGTAGGCGCCGCCCTGGAACGCGCTGACCGCGCTCTCCAGGTCGGAATAGGCGGTCATGATGATGACGGGCAGGTTGGGGTGCAGCGCCTTCGCCCGCTGCAGGAGTTCCAGGCCTGATTCGCCCGGCATGCGGATGTCGCTCACCATCACCTGGGGCGTTTCGGTATTGAGCGCGACCAGCGCCTCCTGCGCCGATGCAAAGGCCTTGAACGCGATGTTCTCGCGGGTCAGCGCCTTCTCGAACACCCAGCGTATCGAGCGGTCGTCGTCGATGATCCAGACCGGCTTCATGCAAATTCCGTGAATTGTGAATGGTGAATCGTGAATCGTGCGCGATCCGTCAGGCAGGCTCTCATGGGCAACTCCTACACGATTTACGATTTACCATTCACGGCTTCTTCGACGGGAAGCAGGATCGTGAACACGGTGTTGCCGGGCACGCTCTCGAAATAGATCATGCCGTGGTGCTGGGTGACGAAGTTCTGCGCCAGCGTCAAGCCCAGGCCGCTGCCTCCCTCCCGTCCCGAAACGAGCGGATGAAAGATCCGCTCCTGCAGCGCTTCCGGTATGCCGGGGCCGGTGTCGGCGATCTCCAGCGCCAGCGCATGGCGGAAACGGCGGCGGGCCAGCGTCACCTGCCGCACGACGCGGGTGCGGAGCGTGATCTCACCGGCACGGCGCTCTCCGCCGGCGATGGCCTGCGCCGCGTTGCGGACGACGTTGAGCGTCGCCTGGATCAGCTGCTCTTTGTCGCCCTTGAGCAGCGGCAGGCTGACGTCGTAGTCGCGGTGGATGACCACGCCGCGCCCGTATTCCGCGAGGATCAGGCTGCGCACCCGCTCGAGCACCTCGTGCAGGTTGAGCTGGGCCGGCTGCGGCAGGCGGTGCGGCGTCAACAGCCGGTCCATCAACGATTGCAGCCGGTCGGCCTCCTTCATGATCACCTGCGTGTACTCGTGCAGATTCGGGCGTTCCAGCTCGCGGTCGAGGAGCTGCGCCGCGCCGCGTATGCCGCCCAGGGGATTCTTGATCTCGTGGGCAAGATTGCGTATCAACTCGCGGTTGGCCTGGCTCTGGTCGAGCAAGCGCTCTTCACGCGCGATCCTCAGTTGTTGCTGGATGTGGCGGAACTCCAGCAGCAGCTCCTCCCCTTCCGGATCGCCGCCGGAGAGCGCCACCGGCGTCACCGTGCACGACAGGTGCAGCCGCGCGCGCCCGCTCACGCCGAGTTCGAGTTCGTGCTCGGTGTAGCTGCAACTGTTGACGCGCGCGTACTGGATCGCCGCCATCAGCACCGCGGTGTCGGAAAACAGGTTGTTCAGCGATTCGCCCGTCACGTTCTTGATGCTCGTCTCGAAAAGGTTTTCTGCCGCCGGGTTCACATAGCGCACGGCAAGCCCGGCATCCACCAACACCACCGCGGTCGCCAGCAGGTCCAGGCCGGAGAGGGCTGCTGGCGTCATGTCAATGATCCGGATACCGGGGATGAGCAAGAACCGCGCCAAGCGAGGCGGTGGCCCACAATGGCCTGGTCGCGGGGGGAGTGCGGTCCGGCACGCATGTCGTAATTGCCGGACCCGGGGCGCCGTCTCAGCGGGTACTGGTCAGCTCGCGCCGCAGGCTGGCGATGTTGTCCTCGTGCAGCTTGACCTTCTTTTTGTATGGCTCGAGGCGGTCGAGCACACGCTGGTAATTGCGCTCGCTGCCAAAGCGCTGGGATTCCTGCTCCGACAGTTCCCGTCTCGCCTGGTCGAGCAGCTTCTGCTCGTTGGCCATCTCCTGGTCGAGGATCTTGCGCCGCTCGACATCGCGCTGGCGCTGGGTATCGGCGTCCACCCTGGGGAAGTCCCTGGGCGCCGCCTTCGACCTGGCCTGCGGGTTGCCAGCCGGCACGGTGTTGGTGGGGCCGACAACGATCTGCTTGCAGCCCCTGGACTCGGCCTTGATGTTGGTGAAGCGGCGGTTGCCGCTGTCGTCCATGCATTCCCAGATGTCCGCTTGCGCCGGGGGCGCAAGGCACGCCAGCAGGAACGCTGCAACCAGACTGTCACGCCTCATTGATCCATCCTCACCACCCCGACAACGCTGCATCGGTGGCCGCCGTTGACTGGCCCCCGACCGAAACACACGGCTAAGTCTATGTGAGAACTATGGATTTTGCAACGCACTCAATTGGTGCAAGAAATTCGCCGCAGGCCAGAGCGGCGAATTTCTCAGGGAGAAGACCGGAAATTCAGCTCTAAGGATTCTGTCGGACCAGGTCCGACAAAATCCTAGAGGCTGTAGTACATCTGGAACTCGATCGGGTGCGTGGTCATGCGGAAGGCGGTGAGTTCTTCTTCCTTCAACGCGACGTAGGCATTCAGCATGTCCTTAGAAAACACACCGCCGCGCGTGAGGAACTCGTGGTCCTTTTCGAGTTCCTCCAGCGCCTGCTCCAGCGAATGACACACCTTCGGTACCTTGGCGGCGATTTCCGGCGGCAGGTCGTAGAGGTTCTTGTCAATCGGGTCGCCCGGCTTGATCTTGTTCTGAATGCCGTCGAGCCCCGCCATCATCATCGCAGTGAAGGCCAGATAGGGATTCGTGGTGGGATCGGGGAACCGCACTTCGATGCGGCGTGCCTTGGGATTGGAAACGAGGGGCACCCGCACGGCGGCCGAGCGATTGCGGGCCGAATATGCGAGATTGATCGGCGCCTCGAAGCCCGGCACCAGCCGCTTGTAGGAATTGGTACCGGGGTTGGTAATGGCGTTCAACGCCTTCGCGTGCTTCAAGATGCCGCCGATGTAGAAGAGCGCGAGATCGGACAGCCCGGCATAGCCGTTGCCGGTAAACAGGTTCTGCCCGCCCTTCGCCAGCGACTGGTGCACGTGCATACCGGAGCCGTTGTCGCCGACCACGGGCTTCGGCATGAAGGTCGCGGTCTTGCCGTAGGAATGCGCGACGTTATGCACGGCGTACTTGAGGATCATCATCCAGTCGGCGCGTTTCACGAGCGGCGCGTACATCGTGCCGATTTCGCACTGGCCCGGCGCCGCGACTTCGTGGTGATGCACTTCGACGACGACGCCCATTTCCTGCATTGCCAGACACATCGCCGAGCGGATATCCTGCAGCGAATCCATTGGCGGCACCGGGAAATAGCCGCCCTTGACCGGCGGTCGATGGCCCATGTTGCCGCCTTCGAATTCGTCCCCGGAGGACCACGGCGCTTCCTCGGACTTGATCTTGAAGAAGGCCTGGCCCATCTCGACCTTCCAGCTCACGGAATCGAAAATGAAGAACTCGGGCTCGGGCCCGAAGTAAGCCGTGTCGGCAATGCCGGTTGACTTGAGGTAGGCCTCGCCGCGCCGGGCGATCGAGCGCGGGTCGCGGTCGTAGCCCTTGCCGTCGGAGGGCTCGATGACGTCACAGGTGAGCAGCAGCGTCGGTTCGTCCGTGAACGGATCCATGCGCGCCGTGTCGGGATCCGGCATCAGCACCATGTCGGAAGCCTCGATGCCTTTCCAGCCGGCGATGGATGAGCCGTCGAAGAAGTGGCCGTCGATGAACTTGGACTCGCCGAATGCCGATACCGGCACCGACACGTGCTGTTCCTTGCCGCGGGTGTCGGTGAAGCGGAAGTCGACAAACTTCACCTCGTTGTCCTTGACCAGTTTGATTACGTCAGCGACCGTTGCCATCTAGCTCTCCTGTCCTGAGTTGTTTGGTGAAACGAAAATAGGTAATTCGGGACTTCCTGTTCAGCAGGAAGCGTGCCAAGGTTTTTTTGTGGAAAGCATTGTGCCACAAGGGGTTTGTTTCCCCCATCTAACCTCTTGTGCACCAAGTTTGTGCTTATTTGAACATCGTGCACACAATGGGTGCATATTGAGTATGCCACGGGTGGCGTTAAAATAGTGCTTACTTTCCAGCCGTATACGTCCGGGCCGGTTGCCGGCACGGCTGGGGCAATAGCACCCCTTTCCAGGAATCGTTTTGGCGATCACCGACATTCTGAAGAAGGCAGCCGAGCGCGCGCAACAACTGGGCCTGCCGTACGCCGGCGCGCTGACGCCGGCGGAAGCGCATGAAATTTGGCGCGGCGCTGCGGGCGCGAAACTGGTCGACGTGCGCACTCGCGCCGAGTGGGACTACGTCGGCCGCATACCTGGTGCCGTGGAGATCGAGCTGCTCACGTATCCCGCAAACCGGCCCAACCCCGCTTTCGCGGCTGAACTCGCAAGCAAAGTAGACAACACAGCGCCGGTACTTTTTATCTGCCGCAGTGGAGGACGCTCCCACAACGCCGCGATGCTTGCCACGCAGGCCGGCTACAGCTCGGCTTACAATGTGCTCGAGGGTTTTGAAGGCGACAAAGACCCGCAGGGCCACCGCAACACCACCGGTGGCTGGCGGGCGGCAGGACTGCCGTGGACGCAATCATAGTGCTGAGTTTTGAGTTTTGAGTTTTGAGTTTTGAGTGAAAAAACAGGCTGACTGCCTGCCTCATTCCCCGCTATTCCTCATCCCTGAACGCCGCCCACACGACCACGGCAGCGAGGAGCGCCGATGTCGCCGCGGCAAGCAGTATCACGGCGGGCGAGGTGTATTCCGCGAGGACGCCTCCCGCAGCGATGCCGGCGCTGATGCCGCCGAGCAGACAGGTGGCGCCCCAGGTGAAGCTTTCGGCCAGCATCTCGCGCGG
>CAZCGD010000070.1:0-16034 GCA_964498105.1 uncultured Streptomycetaceae bacterium | reverse complement strand
CAGGACCACAGGGGTCTTGCGGTCGGTCCCGCGGAATTCGGCGAGCATTCCCAGCACGCTCCGCAGCGATACGCCGTGTTTCAGTGCCCGCTCACTCGAGCGCTGGATCACGGGACCGTCGGCCATGGGATCCGAAAACGGCACGCCGAGCTCGATCACGTCCGCGCCGGCCTGGGCCAGCGCGTGCATCACCGGCACGGTGAGCCCGGGGGCGGGATCGCCGGCGGTGATGAAAGGAATCAGCGCCTTGCGGCCCTGATTCCTCAACGATTCGAAGGTAGCGGAGATACGGGACATGACTACCAAATGATGAATGATGAATGCGGAATGATGACCCTCACTCCCGTGCGCGTCCGACCGACCGCTTCTTGTTCATCATTCATCATTCATCATTCCGCATTAGATTTTAATGCCCGACCGCTCGGCGACTGTATGCATGTCCTTGTCGCCGCGGCCGGAGAGATTGACGAGCAGGACCTGGTCCTGGCGCATGCGCGGCGCAATCTTGGCGGCGTAGGCGAGCGCGTGCGCTGACTCCAGCGCCGGGATGATGCCCTCGAGCCGGCACAGGTCGTGGAATGCCTGCACCGCCTCATCGTCGGTGATTGCCACGTATTCGGCGCGTCCAATCTCCTTGAGCCACGCGTGTTCCGGGCCGACACCGGGGTAGTCAAGGCCGGCGGAGATCGAATGGGTCTCGACGATCTGCCCATTCTCGTCCTGCAGCAGATAAGTGCGGTTGCCGTGCAGCACGCCCGGCTTGCCCGCGCACAGCGTGGCCGCGTGCCTGCCGCTTTCGAGCCCGTGCCCCGCGGCTTCTACGCCGATCAGGCGCACCTTCTCGTCCGGGATAAAGGAATGGAACATGCCCATGGCGTTCGACCCGCCGCCGACGCAGGCGAGAACGGCATCGGGCAGGCGTCCGGTGAGTTCCTGTATCTGCTCCCGCGCCTCGCGCCCGATTACCGACTGGAAATCCCGCACCATCATGGGATATGGATGGGGGCCGGCGACGGTGCCGATGATGTAGAACGTATGCTCCACGTTGGTCACCCAGTCGCGCATCGCCTCGTTGAGGGCGTCCTTCAGCGTCTTCGAGCCGCTCTCGACCGGCACCACGGTCGCGCCGAGCAGCTTCATGCGGTAGACGTTCTGCACCTGGCGCTGGATGTCCACCGACCCCATGTAGACCACGCATTCCATGCCGTAGCGCGCGGCTATGGTGGCCGCCGCCACACCGTGCATGCCGGCTCCGGTCTCGGCGATGACGCGCCGCTTGCCCATGCGGCGCGCCAGCAGCGCCTGGCCGATCACGTTGTTGATCTTGTGCGCGCCGGTATGGTTGAGGTCCTCGCGCTTGAGAAAGACCTGGGCGCCGCCAAAGCGCTCCGACCAGCGCCGGGCGTGGTAGACCGGGTTGGGCCGGCCGACGTAATGCTTGAGTTCGTACGCGAACTCGGCCTGGAATTCAGGATCGCTGCGATAGCGCGCGTAAGCGCCCCTCAACTCGTCGAGCGCCTGGACCAGCGTCTCGGAGACGAATACGCCTCCGTACGGTCCGAAATGGCCGCCCGCATCGGGAAGGTCATACACCCGCATCATGCACCTGTTTGATGAAAGCCGCGATCTTTCCGGCGTCCTTGACGCCTTTCGCGGCCTCGACGCCGCTCGACACGTCGACCGCGCTCGGCCGCACGCGGCGCACGGCAGCACTCACATTTTCCACGGTCAGCCCCCCCGACAAAATCACCGGCAGCGGCAGGCTGCGCGGGATCAGGTCCCAATCGAAGGGCACGCCGCTGCCGCCGTGCAAGCCCTCGACGAAGGTATCAAGCAGCAATGCCCTGGCGTCGTGATAATCCCTCGTGTATTGTAGCAAATCCACTCCCGCCTTCATGTGCACCGCCTTGACGTAGGGCAGCCCGAATCGGCGGCAGAACTCGGGGCGCTCGGAGCCGCTGAACTGGAGCAACTTGACCGGCACTTCGGCCAGAATCGCGCGCACCTCCTCTTCCCGGGGATCCACGAACACGCCGACCGCGGTGACGAATGCGGGCAGCGCGCGGATGATCTCCAGGGCCCGTGCCGGCGCGACGCAGCGCGGGCTCGGCGCATAGAACACGAGCCCGAGGGAGAGCGCACCGGCGCGCGCCGCCGCGAGCGCGTCCTCGACGCGCGTGATGCCGCAGATTTTCACCGCAGTAGCCATCACGACAGCATGCCCATGAGAGTAGAACGCGGCGCCTGCGGCAAGCCCCAGCGCGCTTCGTACACCGCCTGCGACAGGTACAGCCCGGCGGCATCGAAGGTCGGGGCGGCGCGCTTGCGGTCGCGTCCCGCCAGCACTTCACCCAGCCACTCCGGCGGGTATTTCCCCTTGCCGGCATAGACCAGGCAACCGACGATATTGCGCACCATGTGGTGCAAAAAAGCATTGGCGCGAAAATCAAACACCACGTAATCGCCGCGGCGCGCGACATCGAGTCGCATGAGCGTGCGCACCGGGGTTGTCGCCTGGCACTCCGCGCTGCGGAAAGCGCTGAAATCGTGCTGGCCAACAAGCAGGCGAGCTGCACGCTGCATCTTCTCCAGGTCGAGCGGCAGATGGAACCAGCCTACCCGCTCCGCGTCCGCCGCCGGTCGCACTGCATGGTTCAGCAGCAGATAGCGATAGCAGCGGGCGACCGCCGAGTAGCGCGCGTGGAAATCGTCCGCGACGCGCCGCGACCAGTTGACGGCGCAGACTGGCGGCAGCAATGCATTCACGCCGCGCACCCAGGCCGCCTCGGGACGCTCCGCCGCAGTATCGAAGTGCACCACCTGGTCGAGCGCATGCACTCCGGCGTCGGTGCGACCGGCGCAAACCGTGTCGACCGGGCCGCTCGCCACCTGCGCGAGAGCCCGTTCCAGCGCGTCCTGCACGGCGCAGCCCTGGGGCTGTGTCTGCCAGCCGCAGAACCGGCTGCCGTCGTACTCGACACCCAATGCGACTCTCACGTCCTCACGCGTCCGGTCCCATAAAAACGAAACCGCGACAGCTCGCACTGCCGCGGTTCGATCCGTGCTCCCGTGTTTCTATCCCAGGCTGTCCAACAGGGTCTTGGCCTGCGCTTTCTGATCGGCGTCGCCTTCCTTGACGACTTCCCGCAGGATTTCCCCGGCGCCGTCCTTGTCCCCCATCTCCTGGTACGCCTTGGCCAGATCGAACTTGGTCTGGACGTCGTACCAGTGCCCGTCTTTCGCTCCGCCCGCCGCGGGCTGCGCCGTGGGCGCGCCGTCGAGGCTGAGATTCAGGCCATCGAGCTTTAAGTCAAGGCCGGAGTCCGTGTTGGATCCCACCGGCGTCACCGTTGGCGCATCGGAGCTGCCGGCCGGGGGCAACTCGATATGGAAGTCGATCTCGCCGCCGCCATGCCGCGCCGCCGGGATCTCCAGGGCAATGTCCGCCTGGCTGTGGCCGCCCGCCGGTGGCACCTCCAGCGTAAATTCGGGCATTGCCGATCGGGATGCGGGCGCTCCTCTGCTACCCGGCGCCCCGAGATCGATTATGGTGGAGTCAAAGCCGGACGCCGCTACCGCCGTACCGGCGTCCAGCGTGATGTCGGTAGAGGTGCCACCGCCGAATCCGATGTCGAGATCGACGTCCGTTGATGTAGGTGAGCTGTGCGTCGGCATGGCTACCGTCGCATCCTTGCCCGCCGCGTACAAGGCGTTGGCAGGATCGAGCGCATAGCCTAACGCTGACGCCCTCAGCCAGTTGCGTCCGGCGCCGCCGGTCAGCTTGTTCAGCTCGCCGGCGAGATTGCCGAAAGCGGCCTTGTCCTTGCGCGCAGAGTAAATCTCGAGCAATTTGAGCTGCACTTCCTCGCGCTTGGGATTGGCGGCCAGCGCCTCCTTCAATATCTCTTCTGCCTGGCCGTCACGCCCGTACTGAATGTAGACCTCCGCCTCGGCCAGCGGGTCGACTTCGTCCGTGGCTGGCGCCGTGGAGGTCTGCGATGCGGCGGCTGCGTCTCCGGTTATGGCGGCTGCCCCCGCCGCAGCGGCAGCCGCCTTGCTCAGTGTAGGAGCGATAGGCGGACCACTCTCACCGGCCCGCGATCGTCGTCGGCGCGCCATCCAGACCGCCAGCCCGCCCAGCAGGATGACGCCACCCCCTGCCCCAAGGTAAACCGGATCGGACGCCGCCGCCATGACCTGGTCCATCAAGTCGGGCTCCGGCTTCTGGGGAGCGGGGACGGGTTTCGGCTTCGGCTTCGATTCGACCACTGCAGCCGGCTTCGCCGGTTCGGGCTGCACGACTGCAGGCTTTGGGGACGGAGCCGCGGCCTCAGGTTTCGCCGGCTCCGGCTTGGCGGCCGGCGCGGGCTTGGCAGTTGCCACCGCTGCCGGCTTCGTCATCTCCGGTTTGGCGGGTTCCGGCTTGGGCGCGGGCTTCGCCTCCGGCTTCGAGGCAGCCGCCATTCCCGGGCTCTTCAGCTCGACCAGCTTCTGCATATCCTTGATGGTCTTCTCAAGCTGGGTGATACGCGAGTTGGACTCTGCCAGCGCTTTCCCCCGTGCCACCACCTCTTCCTCCAGCGCGCGAATGCGATCGGCGCTGGTGCTCGGCTTGCCTTTGCCGGCCGCAGCGCTGGCAGGGGGCTCACCCTTCGACAGCTTGACAACATCCTTGGGCGCGCCGGCGGCGGCCTTGTCCTCGACCTTGGTGGTGATCTTGCCGCTGACCGCAGTTCGCCCCTCGGCTGGAACCGTTCCCGCTGCATCGGCCACTTTCTGGCGGTAGGCGTTCCAGTCGGCAACGTGCGTGCGATATTCCGTCACGGCATCAACGCGCGAAGTCGCTTCCACCTCCTCCGTGTCAGGCACGCGCAGAATCTTGCCGGTGCGCACCAAGTTGAGGTTTTTCTGTATGAAGGCCTCGGGATTAGCGCGGTAGAAAGCAACCAGCATCTGCTCCAGCGTGACGCCATCCGGCTTTATGCTCTGGGCGATTTTCCCCAGTGTCTCGCCGCGTTCTATCGGCCCGTATTCTTTGAGGCTCTTGGTCGGGGTCGGGGTCAGGGTCAGGGTCGGGGTCAGGGTCAGGGTCGGAGTCGGGGTCGGGGTCGGGGCGGAAACGGGGGCCGGCGACACGGGCCTGGAAACCACCGGCGCCGCGGGTGCGACCGACGGAGCCGGCGCGGGGACCGGGGTAGCAACGGCAGCCGGCGCCTCGGTGGCCAGCGCAGGGCGCGACTCCGGCATTGCGGAAATTATCGGGGCCGGGGTCTTCGCCGGCGCGACGCCAGGCGGATCCAGCAGTGCGGTGTATTCGCGCGACAGGCGTCCGGCCGACCAAGTCAGATGCACCAGCACATCAATAAACGGCTCGACAACGGGGCGCGTCGACACGATCTTGAGGTAGGGCGTCCCGTTCGGGCGCTTCTCGATGGTCACGCGCGCCCCCGTCAGAGCGACGTTGTACTGGAGGTTCGCCTGCTGATAGGCTTCGGGCAGCGCGAGGCGCGCGTCGAGCGAAGACAGTTCTTCTTTGCTCACCGAGATTTCGATCTCGGCCAGCAGCGGCTGGCCGATCGCGGAAAGAACGTTGATCCTTCCCATGCCGGCGGCGCCCACAACACATGGCAACAGCGCTACCAGCAGCGCTACCAGCCATGCCTTCACCTTGAAATCGCGCACATTGGCACCCTTAGGTTTTTTTTAGGGGTAAACAGGCTAACATCAAACAGTTAGCCATGCAAACTCAGATACGGCATCAGTGTTCGGCGTGATGGGACTATTTATAATCAACTTTCAGCAAGATAGCTCGCCCCGCTTCCCGCGTTGCCCGGAGCATGACATTGTACTAAAACTCAGCACGCGATGGCGAATCCCGGTCCAAATTACGCGCCGACCACCGTCTTGCGCCCGGCCATCCGGCCGGGGGAGCGTTGTGAAGCCACTCCGGCTTCAAGCAGGATGCGCAGCATGCGGCGAAGCGGCTCGGCTGCCCCCCACAGAAGCTGGTCGCCAACCGTAAACGCCGAAAGGTATTCGCCGCCCATCGCCAGCTTGCGCAGCCTGCCGACCGGGATATGCATGCGCCCGGTAACCGCGGCCGGCGTCAATTCGCGCATCGAGCGCTCCCGCTCGTTGGGAACAACACGCACCCACTCGTTGGCCGACGCGATGATCCCGGCCAACTCGTCGAGCGGCACGTTCTTCCTCAATTTGATCGTCAGCGCCTGGCTGTGGCAGCGCATCGCGCCGATACGCACGCACAGGCTGTCGATCGGCGTCGCGGGGACGCCAAACGACGCGCCGCGGCCCAGGATCTTGTTGGTTTCGGCGCCGCCCTTCCATTCCTCGAGCGAGACTCCATTGCCCATGTCCTTGTCGATCCACGGGATCAGGTTGCCCGCCAGCGGCACCCCGCCGAAGTTTTCCATGGGCAGCGTGCCATCGGTCTGCTTGCCCAGCACCTTGCGGTCGATCTCGAGGATGGCGGATGCCGGATCCGCCAGCAGATCCCTGACCTCAGCGTTGATGAGCCCGAACTGCGTCAGCAACTCTCGCATGTGCTTCGCGCCGCCGCCCGAGGCCGCCTGGTAGGTACTGCAGGTCATCCATTCCACGAGGTCGCGCTGAAACAAGCCGTGCATGCCCATCAGCATGCAGCTCACCGTGCAATTGCCCCCGATGTAGTTCTTGACTCCCTTCGCCAGCGCGCTCTTGATGACCGGCAGGTTTACCGGGTCAAGCACGATGACAGCGTCTTCGTTCATGCGCAGCGTCCTGGCGGCGTCGATCCAGTAGCCATGCCAGCCGGCGGCACGCAGCCTGGAATGGATCTCGGTGGTGTAATCGCTGCCTTGGCAGGACAGCAGTATGTCGTTGGCGGCCAGCGCCTCCAGATCCCGCGCGTTCCCGACCGGCGCAGTCTCCCGTCCGATCTGCGGCGCCTTGCCCCCGACCTGGGACGTAGAAAAGAATGACGGCTCGATCAGGTCGAAGTCGCGCTCGGCGCGCATGCGATCAAGCAGCACGGAGCCGACCATGCCGCGCCATCCGATAATACCTACGGTGCTCATAACGCCCGCCTGCAATTCAGAGAGGCTCTATTCTATCAAGGGGTTAAGCGTCCCGGACAGGGTGCTGCGGAAAATACAACACCCGGGAGCCGGCGCCGGCTGCTTACAGCGCCGCAACTACCGCATCACCCATTTCACGAGTGCCGACTTTGCGGGTCCCCGCCTCGTGGATATCAGCGGTCCGGTAGCCCTGGGACAGCACCTGCCGTACCGCCGCCTCGATGCGATAGGCCCATTCATCCAGGCTGAACGTATAGCGCAGCATCATCGCTGACGAAAGGATGGTCGCCAGCGGATTCGCCAGGTTCTTGCCCGCTAGGTCCGGGGCCGAGCCGTGGCTGGGTTCGTAGAGCCCCTTACCCGCGGCGCCGAGCGAAGCGGACGGCAGCATGCCAATCGAGCCGGTCAGCATCGAAGCCTCATCCGACAGGATGTCGCCGAACAGGTTGCCGGTGACGATCACGTCGAACTGCTTGGGCGCGCGCACGAGCTGCATGGCCGCGTTGTCCACGTACATGTGCGAGACCGCGACCTGCGGATGTTTTTTTGCCACGTCGTTGACGACTTCGCGCCAGAAGCGGCTGGTCTCCAGCACGTTCTCCTTGTCCACCGAGCATAGCTTCTTGCCGCGCTTCAACGCCGCCTGGAAACCGACTTCGGCGATGCGCCGGATCTCCGGCTCCGAATAGTGCATGGTGTCGTAGCCCTCGCGCTCGCCGCGCGCGTTCGAGCGCCGCCCGCGCGGCTCGCCGAAATAAATATCGCCGGTCAGCTCGCGCACGATCATGAGGTCGAGGCCGGATACCACGTCCGGCTTCAGGCTCGATGCGCCGACCAGCTCCGGGAACATCAGCGCGGGACGCAGGTTGGCAAACAATCCCAGCTCCTTGCGTATGCGCAGGATGCCCTGCTCCGGCCGCTGCGGCCGCGGCAGCGCATCGTACTGCGGCCCGCCTACCGCTCCGCATATCACGGCGTCCGCCGCGCGCGCGAGCTTGAGCGTAGCCTCCGGCAACGGATCGCCGTGCGCATCCACGCCGGCGCCGCCGAACAGCGCTTCTTCCAGTTCGAACTTGAGTCCGTCGCGCGCCAGCGCCTTCAGCACCTTGACCGCCTGAGAGACGATCTCCGGGCCGATGCCGTCTCCTGCGAGAACTGCGATCTTCATTTCCGTGAATCGTGAATGGTGAATGGTGAATCGTATAAGGGTATCGCGACATCGGTCTGATTTCGCGCCATCAGCTCTCGATTCACGATTTACGATTTACGATTCACGAGAACAGCCACGGCTGGCGCTCGCGGTGCTGCGCCTCGAATGCTTTGATCTTGGCGGCATGCTCGAGCGTCAAGCCGATCTCGTCGAGCCCGTTCAGCAGGGAGCGCTTCGCGAACGGATCGATGTCGAACTTGAAGCTCTCCCCACCCGGCGCGGTCACAGTTTGGGCCTCGAGGTCGACCGCCAGCTGGTAGCCCACCGCGCCCTGCGCCTCCTTGAACAGGCGGTCCACGATCCTGGCGTCGAGCTTGATCAACAGCAGCCCGTTCTTGAGGCTGTTGTTGTAGAAAATGTCCGCGAAACTCGGCGCGATCACCGCCTGGAACCCGTATTGCAGCAGTGCCCACGGCGCATGCTCGCGTGAAGAGCCGCAGCCGAAATTCTCCCGCGCCAGAAGCACGGTAGCCCCGCGATAGCGCGGCTGATTGAGCACGAAATCCGGGTTGAGCGGCCGCTGCGAATGGTCCATGCCCGGCTCGCCGTGGTCGAGATAGCGCCACTCGTCGAAGAGATTCGGGCCGTAGCCGGTGCGCTTGATCGATTTCAAGTACTGCTTGGGAATGACCGAGTCGGTGTCCACGTTGGCGCGGTCCATCGGCGCCACCAGGCCTTCCTTGCGAATAAATTTATCCATGACGACCTACTTGTCGGCCTTCTTCTGGATCGACTCACCGGCCTTCTCCACGTCCTTGCCAAATCCTTTCATGGTGTTGCATCCCGCCAAGGCTATAGCCCAGACTATCAGCAAGAATATCGCGGCTCGCTTCATGATCGCCTCCATCAGTTGAATGTCCGCACGTCCACGAAATGTCCCGCGATCGCCGCGGCAGCAGCCATCGCCGGGCTCACCAGATGGGTCCTGCCCCCGGGGCCCTGCCGCCCCTCGAAATTGCGGTTCGAGGTCGAGGCGCAGCGATCGCCGGGCAGTAGCAGGTCATCGTTCATGCCCAGACACATCGAACAGCCGGGCTGGCGCCATTCGAAGCCGGCCGCGGTGAAAATCTGGTCGAGCCCTTCCTTCTCGGCCTGTTCCTTCACCAGGCCCGAGCCGGGAACGACGATCGCCAGCTTGATGCTGGCAGCCACGCGTTTCCCCTTGACCACCGCGGCAGCCGCGCGCAGATCTTCGATGCGCGAATTGGTGCAGGCGCCGATGAACACCTTGTCGGGCCGGATCTCGATGATCGGCGTGTTGGGCCTCAAGTCCATGTATTTGAGCGCCCGTTCCATCCACTCGCGCTGCACCGGATCCTTCTCCTGTGCCGGATCGGGCACTTTGCCGTCGACGGTCGTCACCATCTGCGGATTGGTACCCCAGGTGACCTGCGGCCGGATCTTCTCCGCATCCAGCGTCACCACCTTGTCGAATTTTGCACCGGGATCGCTCACCAGCGTGCGCCAGTAGGCGACGGCCTTGTCCCAATTCGCTCCCCTCGGAGCCAGTGGCCGGCCTTTGACGTACTCAATGGTCTTGTCGTCCACCGCCACCATGCCGGCGCGGGCGCCCGCCTCGATCGACATGTTGCACAGGGTCATGCGTCCCTCCATCGACAGCGCGCGGATCGCCTCGCCGGCGAACTCGATGCTGTAGCCGGTGCCGCCGGCGCTACCGATCTTGCCGATGATCGCCAGGATGACATCCTTCGCGGTGATGCCGCGCCCGAGCTTGCCGTCCACCACGATCTGCATGCACTTCGTCTTCTTCATCACCAGGCACTGCGTGGCAAGGACGTGCTCGACCTCGCTCGTGCCGATGCCAAAGGCAAGGCAGCCGAACGCGCCGTGGGTGCTCGTATGCGAATCGCCGCACACCAGCGTCATCCCGGGCAGCGTCGCGCCCTGCTCCGGCCCGATGACGTGAACGATGCCCTGCTTGCGGTCGAGGAACGGGAAATAGACCTTGGCGCCGAACTCCTTGATGTTCTGGTCCAGCGTTTCGACCTGCAGGCGCGACACCGGGTCCACTATGCCCGCCAGGCCTTTTTCCCAGTTACGGGTTGGCGTGTTGTGGTCGGCGGTCGCGACCACGGAATCCACCCGCCACTGCTTGCGGCCGGCGAGCTTCAGCCCTTCGTACGCCTGCGGACTGGTGACTTCGTGAATGAGATGGCGGTCGATGTAGAGCAGCGTCGTGCCGTCCCGCTCCTGGTGCGCGACATGGCTGTCCCACAATTTGTCGTAGAGCGTCCGCGCTGTGGGGCCGGTTTTCATTTGTTTCGTAACCTCATGGAAACGCTGAATTATTGCACAATTGCCCGGCGCGTGGCAGTCGGCACGACAGCACGCCGCAATCTGGACCCCTGCATCTACTTACGACATCGGCCGAGCGACTATCGTTCTGGAATCGCAAGCTTCCACCACAACAAAAGCATGCCCGCGAGCGCGCAGGCCGACGCGGCCGTAAACGTGAGTGCCGCGCCGAGCGGCTCCCATGCGTAGCCGCTCGCGAGACTGCCCACCGTGCCGCCGACCCCGAAGGTCAGGCTGCCATAGATCGCCTGGCCGCGCGCCTGGTGGCGGCCGCGGAAGAGCTGGTGCACGATGCCGATCGCCGCGGCATGAAAGGAGCCGAAGCTCGCCGCATGGAGCGCTTGGGCAAGCAGCAGCAGAGCGAGGCTGTCGGCGCACCAGCCGATCAACAGGAAGCGGATCGTCGCCAGCGCGAAGCTTGCGATAAGGATCCGCGACAGCGAGCACGCCGCGTACAGCCGTGGCAGCCACAGGAAAATAGCTATCTCGCAGATCACGCCCAACGCCCACAGCCAGCCGGTCACTCCCTTGCTGTAGCCATGGTCGACGAGATGGATCGAGAAAAAGGCGTAGTACGGTCCGTGCGCCGCGGCCATCAGGGCACAGGCCACGATCAATGCGATCACTTCCGGTCGTTTCAGAACGCCAGCGATCGGTTGCCGGTCGGAGTCGTGCGCGGGCGGCACGGCCTCGGGGGCAAACCACGCGAAGGCGAGAGCGCCGAGCATGCACGCGAGCACGATCCAGAGCAGGGCCCCACCTGGAAACACGTCAAGCGCGTAGCCCACTGCGACCACTGCCGCGATGTAGCCCAGCGAGCCCCACAGCCGGATGTTGCCGTAGCGCCCCAGCTGCTCGCCGACGTGCGTCAGCGTCGCCGCCTCCATCAGCGGCAGCGCCGCGCTGAAGAAAAAACACATGCCGAAGACGATCGCGCAGATCCAGAGGAAACCGCCGCCGGCAAACATGCCGAGCCAGAAAAGCGCCGCCGCCAGCGTCGTTACGCGCACCACGTGCATGCGGCTGCCACGCGCGTCAGCAAGCCAGCCCCACAGATGCGGCGCGACGATGCGCGTAACCTGGGGCAGCGCCATCACCACGCCAATCTCGACCGGGGTCAGGCCAGTCGCGGCCAGGTAAACGCCAAAGAACGGCGCGAACGCACCGATGTACGCGAAATAGAAAAAGTAGAAACCGGCGAGCTGCCGGTACGGTAGTGCGGCCATTTTGAGGCCAGAGCCTATCTCAACAATAGGCGCGTGATGCGTTGTGGCCAGGGTGGGATGAATGCGAGGCGCACGGCGCAGGCCCTATGTCGATAGGGTCAAGCCGGGCAACGAAGCAGACGCCCGTCCTGGCCGCAACCCGAAGGGACGGGGCGTCGAGCAACGGCTGGCCGCCATTGCTCACCGCCCATGGGCTGGATGAAGGATGCGCAGGCGCAAGCGCCTGCTCAGGGGCGCATTTCGTTGTCGGGAACCCTTGCAATATCGACATATTGCTGCGGGTTCTCCTCCTAGAACTGCATCCCACATCGCCTCCGTCGCACACGTGCCTATTGTTGAGATAGGCTCTCACGCCTCGTCGGGGTCGGGGTTCTCGACCGCGGCCGCGGAGCGAAGCTTCTCGATCACCGCGTCCGGCGCCTGGGCGGGCAGGCGCGGCGTAGCGCACTCCACGTCTGCGTTCTGCGCGCGGTGGCGCAACGCGTGGTCCATCAGCGTCAGCGCCATCATCGCCTCGCAGATCGGCGTTGCGCGGATGCCCACGCACGGGTCGTGCCTGCCGTGGGTCTCGATCACGGTCGGCCTGCCCGCCACGTCGATGGTGCGCCGCGGCAGCCGGATGCTGGAAGTGGGCTTGATCGCCACGCGCACCACGATGTTCTGCCCGGTGGAGATGCCGCCGAGTATGCCGCCGGCGTTGTTCGAGAGAAAACCCTCCGGCGTCATTTCGTCGGAATGCTCGGTGCCTTTCTGTTCCACCGCGCGGAAGCCCGCGCCGATCTCGACGCCCTTCACCGCGTTGATGCTCATCATGTTGTATGCGAGGTCGGCGTCGAGCTTGTCGTACACCGGCTCGCCCCAGCCCACCGGAACGTTCTGGGCCACGGTAGCGATCAGTGCGCCGCAGGAGTCCCCGGATTTCCGCAGCTGGTCCATGAATTCCTCGAGCTGCGGCACGAATTCCGCGTTGGCGACGAAGAAGGGATTTTCGTACACGTCGTCCCATGACCGGAACGGGATCTTGACCGGCCCGAGCTGCACCATGTGCCCATGCACGACGATGCCGTATTTCTGGCGCAGCCATTTCTTCGCGATCGCCGCCGCCGCCACGCGCACCGCGGTCTCGCGCGCAGACTGCCGGCCGCCCCCGCGGTAATCGCGAATGCCGTATTTCTGAAGGTAGGTGTAATCGGCATGCCCGGGCCGGAACATGTCCTTGATCTTCGAGTAGTCCTTGCTCTTCGCATCGGTATTGCGGATCAGCAGTCCGATCGGCGTGCCGGTCGTCTTCCCTTCGAACACGCCGGAGAGGATTTCGACGGTGTCTTCCTCGCGCCGCTGCGTCACGTGGCGCGAGGTGCCGGGCTTGCGGCGGTCGAGCTCCGGCTGGATGTCGGATTCGGCGAGCTCCATGCCGGGCGGGCAGCCGTCCACCACGCAGCCGATAGCCGGCCCGTGGCTCTCGCCGAAGGAGGTCACGCAGAACAGCTTGCCTAAAGTATTGCCGGACATGAAAAAACTCGAAATAATTCAATGATCAGTTTAACATAGGGACACTCAAGACCGGCGTGGCGCAATGGCAAACAAACCCGATCCCGAAAATTTGAAAGGCCCCGGCGGCATGACGATGCGCGAGTTGCATGAACTCGTGAAAAACGGTCATGCGCGCGACCGGGTAGCGGGCAGGCAGCACAACAAGCTCGCGCAGCCGCAGAACCGCTGGCAGCGTATTGCGCGCTACGTCTGGGACAAAAACCGTGGCAGAGGCTGACGCTGCTGCCACGGTTTCTGCAGGCGGGAAACCGAAGTAAGCGCGAAGCGGGTCACTTCCAGTCGCCCCGCAACGCGAGAACAGTCTGCTGTAACCCTTCGGGCGTCACTTGCTGAGGCGACAGCGGCGCGTTGACCACCAATCCGATCTTCGACAGCACGCCGCGCCGGAAAGGGCGCGTCATCGCCGCGCCGCCCATCCGGCTGAAGAAGCTGCCCCATAGCCCGCGCAGCGCCAGCGGCACCACTGGCGCCGGCGTCCGCTCGATGATGCGCTTGATGCCGCCGCGGAACGGATACAACTCGCCGGTATCGGTAATGCGCCCCTCCGGAAAGATGCCGATGAGGTCCCCCGCCTCCAGTCCCCGGGCGATTTCGTCATAGGCTCGCTCCAGCAGCTCGGGATTGTCCCTCGCGGACGCGATGGGTATCGCGCGACCGGTGCGAAACACGAAATTGAGCACGGGGATCCGGAAAATACTGTGGTCCATCACGAAGCGGATCGGCCGGCGGCATGCCGCCGCGATGATCAGCGCGTCGACAAAGCTTACGTGGTTGCAAACGAGCACCGCCGGGCCTTCTTCCGGAATGTTGTCCAGCCCGCTTTTCTCGAGGCGATAGACCGAGTGGATCAGCAGCCACACGATGAAGCGCATCAGGAATTCGGGCACCAGCGTGTAGATGTAGATCGCCACCAGCGCGTTGAGCAGCGCCGTCGCCAGGAACAGCTGGGGGATGGTGAAACCGGCCTTGAACAACACGATGGCAAGCACCGCGGCCGCCACGATGAACAGCGCATTCAGGATGTTATTTCCGGCGATGATGCGCGAGCGGTGGCTGGGATCGCTGCGGCTCTGTATCAGCGCGTAAAGCGGCACGATGTAGAAGCCGCCGAACATGCCGATCAACAGCAGATCGACGAGGATGCGCCAGTGACCGGCCTCGCGCACGAACTGGCTCAGGCTCACGGGCGCATCCTGGACGTGAACGGCAAGGGCGAAATAGAGGTCGACGCCAAAAAGTGTCAGCCCGATCGAACCGAACGGCACCAGACCAATCTCGATCTTGTGGCCGGACAGCCGCTCGCACAGCAGTGAGCCCGCGCCGATGCCGATGGAGAACACGACGAGCAGCAAGGTGACCACGTGCTCGTCTCCAATCAGTATGTTCTTGCTCAGATTGGGAAATTGCGTGACGAACATGGCGCCGAAGAACCAGAACCACGAGACGCCGAGCACCGAGAGGAACACGGTGCGGTTCCCGCGCATGAACTGGAAGTTGCGCCAGGTTTCCGTGACCACGTTCCAGTTGATCTTGAGATCCGGGGCCGCGGCGGGCGAGAGCGGAACGTAACGGCTCAGCAGCAGGCCAGCTGCCGATATCGCGACTGTTGTGAACGCGACAGCCGCAATGCCCCAGCCCGCCTGGCTCACCATCCATCCGCCGAGCATCATGCCGAGCAGGATGGCAATAGACGTTCCCGTCTCGACCAGGCCGTTGCCGCCGACGAGTTCGGATTCCCGCAGTTGTTGCGGCAGGATTGCGTACTTCACCGGGCCAAACAGCGCCGATTGCACGCCGCCGAGAAACAGGGCTGCCAGCAGCAGCGGCAGGTTGTGCAAGAAGAGGCCGACCGCCCCCAGCATCATCACGGCAAGCTCGATCGCCACCGTCACGCTGATGAGCCGGGATTTCTCGTACTTGTCAGCCAGCTGGCCGGCGGTCGCGGAAAACAGGAAAAAAGGCAGGATGAACAGGGCCTGCGCGAGGTTCTGCAGCACATCGCTCGACATCGCCGTGAAGCTCGCCGTCTGGTATGCCAGCAGAATCACCAGCGCCTGCTTGAAAACGTTGTCGTTCAGCGCCCCCAGGAACTGCACGCCGAAGAACGGCGCGAAGCGGCGCTCCCGCAACAGCGCGAACTGGGTGGTTTCGCTCATTCCCCCGCCCCCTTGCCTGCCGCACCCGCTCAATCGAACTTCACCGGCCGGTGACTTTCAACGCGCCCGGCCCAGCTGCCCTTTCACAAACCCCACTCCCCAGGCAACCCCGAAACCGTTGACGTCGGTCGCGACCGCGCCAAGACCACCCTTGCACTTGGCGGACGACAGGTCCAGGTGCAGCCACGGCCGGTTGTCGGTGAAGCGCTTGAGAAAGCGCGTGGCGAGTATGTGGTCCGCCTCGCCCTCCATGGTGCACTGCTTTACGTCGGCGATCTCGCTCTCCAGCGCCTCGTCGTAATCCTCGTCCATGGGAAAAGCGCACACCCGCTCGCCGGCCGCGTTGCCGGCCGCCACCGCCTGCCGCGCGAGCGCATCGCTGGTGGCGAAGATGCCGCTGTAGCGCTCGCCCACCGCGACGTGCATGCTCCCCGTCAGCGTCGCGAAGTCCACGATCAGGTCGGGCTTCGCGCGCGCGGCGAGCGCGAGCGTGTCCGCG
>CAZCGD010000069.1:0-11450 GCA_964498105.1 uncultured Streptomycetaceae bacterium | reverse complement strand
GTTCCAAGTTCAAAGTCCCAAGTGCAGAACTTCGAGTCCCACGTGCGTCCAACCTTGAACCTTGAACCTTGAACCTTGAACCTTGAACCTTGAACCCGGAACCCGGAACCCGCTCTTCCATGGACATCATTCATTCCGCCGTCGCGTTGCGCGAACGCCTGCAGCGCGAGCCCAACAACGTGTTCGTGCCCACCATGGGCAACTTGCACGACGGGCACATCCAGTTGATCGACATCGCGAAACCGCGCGCGGCGTGCACGGTGGTGAGCATCTTCGTCAACCGCATTCAGTTCGGCCCGCGCGAGGACTTCGACCGCTACCCGCGCACCCTGGAAGCCGACAGCGCGAGATTGAGGGCGGCGGGCGTGGACGTCCTGTTCGTGCCGGACGAAAAGGAGATCTACCCCGAGCGCCAGACTTTCGTGGTCGAGCCCTCGGACCTTCAGCACATCCTGGAGGGCGCGCACCGGCCGGGACATTTCCGCGGTGTCGCCACGGTGGTGCTGAAACTGTTCAACCTGGTGATGCCGCACTCGGCGATCTTCGGCAAGAAGGATTACCAGCAGTACCTGGTGCTGCGCGATATGGTGCGGCAGTTTGCGCTGCCCATCGAGATCATCCCCGCCGAAACCGTGCGCGCCCCGGATGGCCTCGCGTTGTCTTCGCGCAATAACTATCTGTCCCCGGCGGAGCGCAAGGAGGCGCCGCGGCTGGTTGGCGTGCTGAAGAAAGTCCGGGACGAAATCGGGAGCGGGGCGCGGGATTTTCAGCGCCTCGACCAGCAGGCGATGGCCGAGCTCGCGCGCAATGGCTGGCAGCCCGATTACGTCGCCGTGCGCCGGCAGGCGGACATGCGCCCGCCCACGGAGCGCGACCGCGACCTCGTCATCGTCGCCGCCGCACGGCTCGGCCGCACGCGGCTCATCGACAACGTCGAGGTGGCACTGCGCTGAACGATGAACTGTGAACGCATAGCCAGACCGTGAAAAATCTGAGTTCTCGCGGTCGCGTGGCCGTCGTGGTGGTGCTGTCTGCGGTTCCCGCTCTGGGGTTGATGGTCTATGGCGCGATCGAGCAGCGCCAGGTCGCCGAAGCTCATGCCCGGGAGGACCTGCAACGTTACGCCAGGCTTGCGGCCAGGCAGCCGGAGCGGACTCTGGAGGGCGCGCGCCAGTTGCTGTTCGCGTTGTCGGGAGTGGTGCCGGCGCTGATGCGGGATCAGCAGTCCTGCCACGAGTATTTCCGGGGATTGGTACTGGCGAGCCATGGCCTCTACCATTCGATAGGCGTCCACCTCGCCAGCGGCGAGCTTCATTGCAATGCGGTGACGTGGAGCGACGGCGTCAATGTCAGCGATCACACCTATTTCCGGGTGGCGGCGGCCAGCGGCAAGTTCTCGGTAGGGGAGTATCAAGCAGGCCGCGCTACCGTCAAGCAGGGCATCAACTTCGGCCAACCCGTACTGGGTGCGGACAGGAAAATCGTGGGCGTGGTGTTCGCGGGGCTCGACCACCCGCGCTTCACCGAGCTCGCGAGCGCGGCGCCGCACCTTCCCGGCGCTGTGGTCACCCTTTTCGACCGGGACGGTGTCGCAGTCGTCCAGTACCCCGCCTTTGCCTCGCGCGTCGGGGACAAGGGCCCCCTTCCGCGTCTGAGCCAGGCGGTGTACGCCGCGAAGAGCGGCGTATTCGAAGCAACTGAAGCCAACGGCGTGCCGCGGCTCTACGCGTTCGAAAGCGTGGGCGAGAATCCGGACGGCAGCATACCGCTGCGCGTCGTGGTCGGCATCAATCAGCGGGTGATCTATGCCGAGGCGCACAAGGCGTTCATCAAGTCCCTCGGCGGCCTGGTGCTGGTGACGACATTGCTGCTGCTCGGCGGGTGGTATGGCGCCGAATTCCTGGTGTTGCGCAACGTCCGGAAACTGCTCGACGTGGCGCGCCGCGTCCAGGCAGGCGACCTCACCGCGCGCACCGGGTTGCCGGGCGGGCGTGAGGAGATTTCGCGTCTGGGAGAAGCGTTGGATCAGATGGCGCAGGCGCTGCAGGACCGCGACGCGGATTTGCAAGGGGCGCTGCGGGAATCCCGTGAGCTGGCGATCACCGATCCCCTCACCGGACTGCACAACCGGCGCTACTTGTGGGAGCTGCTGGGACGGGAATTGCTGAAAGCGCGTCGCAACCGCACACCCGTCGCCGCAATCCTGGCGGACATCGACCACTTCAAGCGCTTCAACGATAGCTGGGGCCACGAAGCCGGGGACCTCGTGTTGAAGCGCGTTGCGGACGTGATCCGCGAGCACGTGCGCGGCTCCGACATCGGCTGCCGTTACGGAGGGGAAGAGCTGGCGGTGATCCTGCCGGAGACCACGCTGGAGGTGGCGGTCGAACGGGCGGAACGGATCCGCCGCGGCATCGCGGCGGTGCGCATCGACTATGGCGGCAGGCTGCTCGACGCCGTCACGTCGTCATTCGGCGTGGCGATTTTTCCGCAGCACGCCGGCGAGGCGGAAGCGCTGTTGCGCGCGGCCGACGAGGCGCTGTACGAAGCGAAGAAGGCGGGACGCAACCGGGTCGTCGTATCCTTGAACCTTGAACCTTGAACCTTGAACCCGGAACCCGGAACCCGGAACGATGTTGATGGTGCCGGGAGAGAGAATCGAACTCTCATGGTGTTGCCACCGCGGGATTTTGAGTCCCGTGCGTCTACCAATTCCGCCATCCCGGCAGGAATGCGGGCAAATTATCCCGCATTCCTGTATCGAGAACAATGAATCCACGCGGCAAGGCGCGTCATCTTGTCGAATCACGAATCACGAATCACGAATCACGATTCACGAATCACGATTCACGCATTTCATATAATCGCGGAATGCTTCTCGATGAATTCAACTATCAGTTGCCACCGGAGTTGATCGCGCAGTTTCCGTCCGCCCAGCGCGGCGCGGACCGCCTGCTGCACCTCGATGGCGGGACCGGGGTGCTTTCCGACCGACGATTCGGCGATCTCGCGGAGCTGGTGTCTGCGGGCGACGTAGTTGTCTTCAACGACACGCGCGTGATCAAGGCGCGGCTCATCGGGCGCAAGAGCACCGGTGGACGGGTCGAAGTCATGGTCGAGCGCGTGCTCGGTGGCGGCGAAGTGCTGGCGCAGGTCGGCGCCAACCACCCGACCCGGGTGGGCAGCACGCTGGTGCTCGCCGGCGGGATCGAGGCGACGGTGCTGGGCCGCGAGAGCGAGTTCTTCCGTCTGCGCTTTGAAGGCTGCGACAACGTCCTCGCGCTGCTCGAGCTTCACGGGAGCCTGCCGCTTCCGATGTACATCTCGCGCCCGGCCGGGGAGGACGACTCCGAGCGCTACCAGACGGTCTACGCGCGCGCGCCGGGAGCGGTGGCAGCGCCGACCGCGGGGCTCCATTTCGACGCGGCGATGCTGGGCGCGCTGCGGGACAGGGGCGTAGAGCTGGCCTACGTCACGCTCCACGTTGGCGCGGGAACGTTCCAGCCGGTGCGAGTGCAGGACCTGGCGCACCACGAAATGCACGGCGAATGGTATGACGTGCCCCAAGAGACAGTAGAAGCGATCAAGTGCGCGCGTGGCAACGGCGGGCGCGTGCTGGCGGTGGGCACGACGACGCTGCGCGCGCTCGAAAGCGCGGCGGCCGGTGGCACGCTCGAGCCTGGCCGCGGCGAGACCCGGCTGTTCATAATGCCCGGCTACCGCTTCCAAGTGGTCGAGCGGCTGCTTACCAACTTCCACCTGCCGAAATCCACACTTCTGATGCTGGTTTCGGCGTTCGGCGGCATGGGTAATATCCGCCGCGCGTACCGCCACGCGATCGGCAAGCACTATCGCTTCTACAGCTACGGCGACGCGATGTTGATCGAGAGACAGGAACAGCAACCGCCGATGAACGCCGATGAACGCCGATAAGATCAACACTGAAACAGGCAGGATTGACGCACGCCTTATAAACTACATTATCACTCTGTGAATCGCGAATTCTTGATCCGATGTTTTCCGTGATTATTCGTTGGCTGGTTTTCATCGGCGTTCATCGGCGTTCATCGGCGGCTAATCCTTGATGCAGTTCACTGTCACTGCTACCGACGGCGCGGCGCGGCGGGGGAAGTTGACGCTGCCGCACGGCGTGGTCGATACGCCGGCGTTCATGCCGGTCGGCACCTACGGCACGGTGAAGGCGATGAGCCCGCAGGAATTGCGCGCGCTCGGCGCGCAGATCGTGCTCGGCAACACCTTCCACCTGTGGCTGCGGCCGGGCGTCGAGGTGATCGGAGCCCACGGCGGGCTGCACCGCTTCATGGGCTGGGACGGACCGATCCTCACCGACTCCGGCGGCTACCAGGTGTACAGCCTCGGCGAGCTGCGGAAAATCACTGAGGAAGGCGTGCGCTTCCAGTCGCCAGTCAACGGCGACCCCTGCTTTCTCACGCCCGAGGAGTCGCTGCGCATCCAGCGCGTGCTCGATGCCGATATCGTGATGGTATTCGACGAATGCACGCCGTATCCGGCGGATTTCGAGCAGGCGCGCGATTCAATGCAGCTCTCCCTGCGCTGGGCCGGGCGCTCGAAGCGCGCGCACGAAGGCAACCGCAACGCGTTGTTCGGCATCGTGCAGGGCGGCATGCACGAAGCGCTGCGGGATGTCTCGGCTGCGGAGCTCGCGCGCATCGGCTTCGACGGCTACGCCATCGGCGGCCTGTCGGTGGGCGAGCCCAAGAGAGAGATGATGCGCATCCTGCAGCACACCGCGCCGCAACTGCCCGTGCAACGGCCGCGCTACCTGATGGGCGTGGGTACGCCGCAGGATATCGTGGCCGCAGTCGCTGCCGGCATCGATCTTTTCGATTGCGTGCTGCCCACGCGCAATGCCCGCAACGGCTGGGTCTACACGCGCCGCGGCGTGATCAAGCTGCGCAATGCGGGCTATCGGACGGACCTGGCGCCACTGGACGAGGCGTGCGCCTGCTACACCTGCCGCAACTTCACCCGCGCCTATTTGCACCACCTGCAGCGCGTAAACGAGATCCTCGGCGCCCGGTTGAACACGCTGCACAACCTGCACTACTACCAGGAACTGATGCAGGGGCTGCGTTCCGCGATCGAAGGGGGGCAGCTGGCCGATTTCACGGCGGACCTCGAGGACAAGATCAAGCCGCCGATGAACGCCGATAGAACTAAATCGTGTTAAAATTCGTGCCTTTTTAGCGGCATGACGCGCTTTTTCGGCGCCATACAGGGAGATCTCCATGTTGATTAGTCCAGTCTGGGCCCAGGGCGCCGGCGGCGGCGTCGGCGGCGGTTTTGAAAGCCTGATCCTGATCGTGCTGATGTTCGGGGTGCTCTACTTCCTGATGATTCGCCCGCAGATGAAGCGCGCAAAAGAGCACAAGACCATGATCGAGGCGCTGCAGAAAGGCGACGAAGTGGTCACCACCGGCGGCATTCTCGGGCGCGTCACTAAGATCAACGAGAACTACGTGACGCTGGACGTATCGAGCAACGTTGAGATCCAGATCCAGCGCCCGGCGGTGCAACTGGTGCTGCCGAAGGGCACCATCAAGAATATTCAGTGATTCGTAAATCGTGAATCGTAAATAGTAAATCGTGAATCGGTAGAGTTCATGGCAGCCGGCGCAGGTTCTTTGATTAACGATTCACCATTCACGATTCACGGCCCTCGATGAACCGCTACTCCCTCTGGCAATACCTCCTCATCGGCATCGCGCTGGTGGTGGGCCTCATCTACACGCTGCCCAATTTCTACGGCGAGGTGCCGGCGGTGCAGGTGCAGCCGCACCGGGTGACGCTCAAGGCCGACGCCGCACTGCTGGCGCGAGTCGAGGATGTCCTCAAGCAAGGCAATCTCGCCACCACCGGGCTGTTTCTGGACGGGACGAGCATCAAGGCGCGCTTCCCCGATACCGACACCCAGATCAAGGCGAAGGACCTGCTGCAGGCCCGGCTGGGCGAGGACTACGTCATCGCGCTCAACCTGCTTCCCAACAGCCCGCGCTGGCTCACCGCAATCGGCGCGAGGCCGATGTACCTCGGGCTCGATCTGCGCGGCGGCGTGCATTTCCTGCTGCAGGTAGACATGAAAGCGGCGCTCGCCAAGAAGATTGAAGCGACGGTGAACGACATCCGCGGCAACCTGCGCGAGAAGCGCATCCAGTACGCCGGCATAACGCGTGAGGGCCAGGGCATCACGGTGCGCTTTCGCGAGCGGCCGGCCCGCGACAAGGGAATGGACGAGATCTCGCGCACCCTGCCCGATCTCGAGCTGAAGTCCGTCGACGACGTGGCGGAATTTCGCATCACCGCCGCATTGAAGCCCGAGGCGGTCAGAAAGACCCAGGAATTCGCGTTGCAGCAGAACATCACGACACTGCGCAACCGGGTAAACGAGCTGGGCGTGGCCGAGCCCATCATCCAGCAGCAGGGCGCGGATCGCGTGGTCGTGCAACTGCCCGGGGTGCAGGACACCGCCAAGGCGAAGGACATCCTCGGCCGCACGGCGACGCTGGAAGTGCGGATGGTGGACGACGAAGGCACCAACAGCCCGGCGGTGATGCAGGCGGCGCTGGCGGGGCAGGTTCCGTTCGGCGACGAGCTCTACCAGGAGCGCGGCGGCGTGCCGATCCTGGTGAAAAAGCCGGTCGTGTTGACCGGCGACCGCATCAACGATGCCCAGCCCGGCTTCGACGGGCAGACCGGTGAGCCGGCCGTGCACATCAGCCTCGACGGCGCCGGCGCCCGCATCTTCCACCAGGTCACGCGCGAGAACGTCGGCAAGCGCATGGCGATCCTGCTGTTCGAGAAGGGCAAGGGCGAGGTGGTGACCGCGCCCGTAATCCGCACCGAGATCGGCGGCGGCCGCGTGCAGATCAGCGGGCGCATGACGACGCAGGAGGCGCAGGACGTCGCGCTGCTGCTGCGCGCGGGCGCGCTGGCCGCGCCGATGGAAATCATCGAGGAGCGAACCGTCGGTCCCTCGCTCGGCGCGGAAAACATCCGCATCGGCTTCCAGTCCATGTGGATGGGTTTTGCCGCCATCGCCGTGTTCATGATCGCCTACTACGCGCTGTTCGGCCTGATCTCGATCCTGGCGCTGTCGGCCAACCTGCTGTTCCTGGTTGCGCTGCTGTCCATGCTGCAGGCGACGCTGACGCTGCCGGGCATCGCGGCGATCGCGCTCGCGCTCGGCATGGCGATCGACGCCAACGTGCTGATCAACGAGCGCGTGCGCGAGGAACTGCGCAACGGCAACACGCCGCAGGCCGCGATCCACGCCGGCTACGAGCGCGCGTGGGCGACCATTCTCGATTCCAACGTGACGACGCTCATCGCTGGCCTCGCGCTGTTTCTCTTCGGCTCGGGCCCGGTCAAGGGCTTCGCGGTAGTGCACTGCCTCGGCATCCTGACCTCGATGTTCAGCTCGGTGATGGTCTCGCGCAGCATCGTCAACCTCTACTACGGCGGCCGGCGCCGGCTGGAGAAGGTCTCGATCGGCCAGGTGTGGAAGCCGGGCGCGCAAGCAAAGGCGTGAATCGTAAATGGTAAATCGTAAATCGAAAGCCGCTTCTTACCATTCACCATTCACCATTCACGATTCACGGATCTAGACATGGAATTTTTCAGAATCAAGCGCGATATCCCGTTCATGCGCTACGCGCTGATCTTCAACGTAATCTCGCTGATCACGTTCCTGGTCGCGGTGGGAGCGCTCGCGACGCGCGGCCTGCATCTGGGCGTGGACTTCACGGGCGGCACGGTGCTGGAGGTTACCTACCAGCAGCCGCCGGATCTCAACCGCATCCGCGACCGCATGGTGAAGATCGGCTTCGCGGAACCGAGCGTGCAGAATTTCGGCACCGCGCGCGACGTGCTGATCCGGCTGCCGGTCAAGGAAGGCCTGTCGAGCGCCAAGCTGTCGGAACTGGTGATGCAGGAGTTAAAGCAGCTCGACGGCGCGGTAGAGCTGCGCCGGATCGAGTTCGTCGGGCCCCAGGTCGGCAAGGAGTTGCTCGAGAACGGCGCGCTGGCGCTGCTGTTCGTCTCCATCGGCATCGTGCTCTACCTGTGGTTTCGATTCGAGTGGAAGTTCGGCGTGTCGGCGATCATCGCCAACCTGCACGACGTGGTGATCATCCTCGGCTGCTTCTCGGTGTTCCAATGGGAATTCTCGCTGCCGGTGCTGGCGGCGGTGCTGGCGGTGCTCGGCTACTCGGTGAACGAATCGGTGGTGGTGATGGACCGGGTGCGCGAGACGTTCCGCAACCGCAGGATGCGCAGCTTCTCCGTGCCGCAGGTCATCGACCACGCCATCACCGCGACCATGTCGCGCACCATCATCACCCACGGCTCGACCCAGTTGATGGTGTGCTCGATGCTCATCTTCGGTGGCGAGACGCTGCACTACTTCGCGGTGGCGCTGACGATCGGCATCTGCTTCGGCATCTATTCCTCGGTGCTGGTGGGCAGCCCGCTGCTGATGTGGCTGGGCCTGCGGCGCGAGGACCTGGCCCGGCCCGAGACCGAGAAGAAGGCCGGCGAGTCCGGAGCCGTCGTTTGAAAACCAAGAACAAGAATCAGCCGCAGATAAACGCAGATACACGCACATGAAAATCCATACTGCAGACGCTGGCAGGTTGTACATATCGGCGTTTATCGGCGTTCATCGGCGGCTTCAATCGTTTTTTTAGATCGCTCTAGTGGAGCTGCTCGCTGGTTTCATCGACGTAGTCCTGCACCTGGACCGCCACCTGCAGTGGCTGGTCGAAAACTACGGCGCATGGATCTACGTCGTCCTGTTTCTGATCGTATTCTGCGAAACCGGGCTGGTGGTGACGCCGTTCCTGCCCGGAGACTCGCTGCTGTTCGTGGCCGGCACGCTGGCGGCGGCGGGCAACATGTACGTTCACGGCCTGTTCGCCGCGCTCGCCACCGCCTCTTTTCTGGGTGATAACACCAACTACTGGATCGGGCGCTACGTCGGCCCGCGAGTATTCTCGCGCGAGGGCTCGCGGCTGCTGAACCCAGCCCACCTCGCGCGCACGCAGCGTTTCTACGACAAGTACGGCGCGAGCACGATCTTCTTCGCGCGCTTCATGCCGATCGTGCGCACTTTCGCGCCGTTCGTCGCCGGCATCGGGCGCATGCAGTACGCCCGCTTTATCTTCTTCAGCTTCTCGGGCAGCATCGCCTGGGTCGGCTCGCTCACCTACGCCGGTTATTATTTCGGCAACGTGCCGGTGGTGAAGCAGAACCTCACGCTGGTGATCGTCGTCATCATCCTGCTCTCGATCCTGCCCGGTATCGTCGAATACTTCCGCCACCGCTCACGTTCGCAACAGACTAAATAGACAGGATTAACAGGATTAACAAGTTTTAAACGGGAGAATCTGAGCCTTTATTCTTATCTGTTCCGGTCTAATCCTGTGAATCCTGTCCATTCACTGGCTATTCGGGCTTAAGGCCCGCTTCGTTAATCACCTTCCGCCAGCGCGTGGTGTCTTCCCGGATCAGCCTGGCGAAGGCGTCGGGGGTTCCTGCGCCCGGCTCGAAGGCCTGCTCGACCAGCGCCTGGCGCAGTTCGGCCGAGCCCAGAACGGAATTCAGCTCGCGGTTGAGCCGCGCGACCACCGTGCCGGGCGTGCGCGCCGGAACGAACACGCCTACCCATAGCGAGGTGTGGTAGCCGGGAAACCCCGATTCCGCGATGGTTGGCGTCTGGGGGAGCGTGGATAACCGCTTCTGGCTGGTGACACCGATCGCGCGCAACTTGCCGGCCTTGACGTGCGGCAACGAGGCCGCGATGGTGCTGATATTCAAGTGGATGCGGCCCGCCAGCAGGTCGATCAACGCGAGATTGGATCCCTTGTAGGGCACGTGCACCATGTCGATCCCGGCCGCCTTCTTGAAGAGCTCGCCCGAGAGATGCCCGACGCTGAAGTTGCCGACGGAGGCATAGAGCAGCTTGCCGGGATTGGCGCGGGCGTGGGCGATGAACTCCCTCGCGTTGGATGCCGGCAGCGCGGGATTCACGGTCAGGAAATAGGGCGAGTCACCCAGCAGCGCGACCGGCGCGAAATCCCTGACCGGATCGTAGCCCAGCTTGGGATTGAGGATCAGGGCAAGCGCGTGAGTCGTCGTCGTGCCGAGCCCCCACGTATAGCCGTCGGGCGCGGCGCGCGCCACCGTTTCCACGCCGATCGTGCCGCTCGCGCCGGCGCGGTTGTCGACCACGATGGGCTGGCCGAGGCGGTCGCCCACCCGCAGCGCGACGAGCCGCGCCACGACATCGGTGGTCGTTCCCGGCGGAAAAGCGACAACGAGGCGGATGGGTCGCTCCGGGTAAGCCGCCGCCGCGGCAAGGCTCGCGCAAAGAAAAACGATCAAGCCGCCGATGAACGCCCATCCCTCATCCCTTCCCCTTCTCCCCAAGGAGAAGGGAAGCTCGAGCCTCCCCTCTCCGCTCGGGAGAGGGGCGGGGGTGAGGGTCGAACGCCGATAAGACCAAGCATGAATCAGCCGCCAAGGCGCCAAGACCGCCAAGGAATTCAAAATGGAACCGCAGATGAACGCAGAGGAATGCAGATAAAACATAAGGTAGTGAAGATCGTCGTTTTTCGATCGGCGTTTATCGGCGTTCATCGGCGGCAAATCATCTTAACGCATGCTCGAGGCCGAGCAGCAGCTCTTCGAAGTCGTCCATCGAATTGTAGCGGGGCGCCGCGGCTAGGTGCGGCGTGACGATCACGTTGCGGAAACCGAGCAGGGGGTCATCGGCGCGGCCCGGCGCGTCGTAATGGGGGTCGAGGCCGAAGCCGCCCAGGCGTCCCGAGCGCAAAGTGTCGAGCAGTGCCTCGCGGTCCACCAGCGGCGGGCGCGAGATGTTGATGAGGATCGAGCCCGGCCTGATCAGTCCCAGCTCGCGGCGGCCAATGATGCCGCGCGTGGCGTCGGTGAGCGGCAGGTGCAGGCTCACGAAATCGCTGTTTTCCAGCAGCGCGTTGAGCGGCGCGTACACCGCGCTGTAATGCGATTCCTCCCGCGCCGGAAGGCGGTGGCGCTGGGTGTAGGCGATGCGCATGCCGAACGCAGCGGCGCGCAGCGCCACCTCGCGTCCGATTTCGCCGAAGCCGACGATGCCGATTTGCCTGCCGAACAAGTTGCGCGTCCCGGTGATGCGGGCCCAGTTCGCGTTCGCCGTGTGGGCGCGGTCGTACTGCGTGGGGGAATAACCGGCCGCCTGCAGTTGCTCGACGCTGATCAGGCCCGCCGTTTCGTGGATCTTGCGGGCGAGCGCCAGCATCAGGCCGAATGCATGCTCCGCGCAGGAAATGTTGGCGCGGCGCCGCAGGGTGAGCACCCGGACGCGGGCCCGCTTGCAGGCGGCGGTGTCGATGTTGGAGGGGACGGTGCCG
>CAZCGD010000068.1:0-1622 GCA_964498105.1 uncultured Streptomycetaceae bacterium | reverse complement strand
CCCTCATCCCTCATCCCTCAATCAAAAAGGCCACACTTGGTGGCCTTTTTGATCTGGAGCGGGTGAACGGAATCGAACCGTCGTATGCAGCTTGGGAAGCTGCCGTTCTACCATTGAACTACACCCGCGTCGGGTTGCAATATTAATGTATCGGGCGCGTGTTGCCAAAGGCGGGGCGCCGCGTGACAATGTACCCCTGCAACCCGCATGGCGTCGCTGTACTTTTTCGCATGATCTCGGTCACCATCAACGGCGAGCGCCGGCAGTTCGAGGCGCCGCTCAACTGCGTCGAACTGCTGGCCCGCCTCGAACTGGCAGGCAAGCGCGTTGCGCTCGAGCGCAACGGCGAAATCGTCCCGCGTGGCCGGCATGCCGATGAGCGCCTCGCCGACGGCGACCGGCTGGAGATCGTAGTCGCTGTCGGCGGCGGCTAGCTTTGATGAAGCGTGACATGATGGAGCGTGACATGATGATGCGTGACGTGATAAAGCGTGACGTGGTGAAGCGTGACCGGTGAAAGAATCGCTGAAAGCTGATAGCTGACGGCTGACGGCTGAATTATGAAACCTCATGAAAACCTCGACCCGCTGGTAATCGGCGGCAAGTCGTACCACTCGCGGCTGCTGATCGGCACCGGCAAATACAGGGATTTCTCGGAAACGAAGGCGGCGGTGGAGGCGAGCGGCGCCGAGATCGTCACGGTCGCGATCCGCCGCACCAATATCGGCCAGGACCCGCAGCAGCCGAGCCTGCTCGAATTCCTCCCGCCATCGAAGTTCACCCTGTTGCCGAACACCGCCGGCTGCTACACGGCGGACGACGCGGTGCGCACGCTGCGGCTCGCGCGCGAGCTGCTCGACGGCCACGACCTGGTCAAGCTCGAGGTGCTGGGCGACCCCCACACGCTCTATCCCAACGTGGTGGACACGCTCGCCGCGGCGAAGACGCTGGTCAAGGACGGCTTCAAGGTGATGGTCTATACCTCGGATGACCCGATCATCGCCAGGCAACTCGAGGAGATCGGCTGCGTGGCGGTCATGCCGCTCGCCTCGCTCATCGGCTCCGGCATGGGCATCCTCAATCCGTGGAACCTGCAGATCATCATCGGCAACGCCCGGGTGCCGGTGATCGTGGATGCCGGCGTCGGCACGGCCTCCGACGCCGCCATCGCCATGGAACTCGGCTGCGACGGCGTGCTGATGAATACCGCGGTGGCGGCGGCCCGGCAGCCGGTGCTGATGGCCTCTGCGATGAAGCAGGCAGTCGAAGCCGGACGCGCCGCGTTTCGCGCCGGCCGCATGCCGAAAAAACTCTACTCCGCCGCGCCCAGCTCCCCCACGGGCGGGCTGATTACCCCGTCACCGAAGTCCTAGTCCGCCCGGGTTCCGAGTTTCAGGTTCCAAGTTCCGGGTTCCGGGTTCCGGGTTCAACTTTGAACCTTGAACTTTGAACGCCTGAGCGCGCCTTCGCGCGCTCAGGCGTGCGCCTGCGGATTCCACGCCACCAGCAGCCGCGCGAACTCGTCCGCCGGCAGCGGCTTGCTGAACAGGTAACCCTGCGCCGTGTCGCAGCCCAGCGACCGTAGGAAGCCGAGCTGCTCGACGGTCTCCACCCCCTCCCCC
>CAZCGD010000067.1:0-8336 GCA_964498105.1 uncultured Streptomycetaceae bacterium | reverse complement strand
GCGCGATAGACGGCCTTGATCGAGGCGTCGATGAACAGCGAAGAGTCGAAAGCGATGAAGACCTTCAGGCCTTCGGGCAGCGACGACTGGATGCGGGGCAGTTCCGCTTTCACCGCCTCCGCCACCGCCAGCGTGTTGGCCGTGGACTGCTTGACGATCCCCAGCCCCATCGCCGGATTGCCGTTGACGCGCACGACGCTGCGCTCGTCCTGGGCGCCCAGCTCGGCGCGCCCGATGTCCTTCAGCCGGACCGGGTAGCCGCGCGCCTCGGTGATGATGAGGTTGTTGAACTGCTCGGGCGTCCGGAGGTCGGTCTCGGTCAGCACCGTGAACTCGCGCTTGCGGCTCTCGATGCGGCCCGAAGGCACCTCGATGTTCTGGCGGCGCAAGGCGAACTCGACGTCGAGCGGCGTCAATCCGAAGCCGGCGAGCCGGTCGCGGTCGAGCCAGATGCGCATCGCGTACTTGCGCGCGCCGCCGATGATGACGCTCGCCACGCCGGGCAACGCCTTCAACGAGTCCGCGACGTAACGGTCGGCGTAGTCGGTGATGAAGAGGGGGTCGTGCTGGTCGCTGGTGAACGCGAGCCACAGGATGGCCTGCGCGTCGGCCTCGATCTTGGAGACGACCGGCTCGTCCACCTCGTCGGGCAGCAATCCGCGGACCCGCGCTACGCGGTCGCGCACGTCGTTCGCCGCGGCATCCACGTTGCGCTCGGGCACGAACTCGACCGTGATCTGCGACACTTCCTCGCGCGACACCGACTTGATGGTCCGGACGCCCTCGATGCCCGAGAGCGAGTCCTCCAGCGGCTGCGTGACCTGGGACTCGATCACCTGCGCGCTGGCGCCGGTGTAGACGGTGCGCACCGACGCGACCGGCGCGTCGATCTTCGGGTACTCGCGCACCGACAGGCGCAGGAAGGAGATGACGCCGAGGAGCACGATGACGAGGCTCATCACCGTGGCGAGGACGGGGCGGCGGATGGAAAGTTCAGGAAGAAACATTTAACCGCCAAGACAGGACAAAAATATAATCAAAACCCAATCGAACCGCCAAGACGCCAGGAGAAGCAAAACAAAATAAAATCAGAAACAACTTCCTATTTTCGACAATTGAATCTCGGCCATTGGTAATCGTTAATGCTGCGCGTTAAATCCTTGCCAATGTGCGGTCTTTTCGGTTCAATATTTGATTCTCGTGACGTCTTGGCGGTTCAATTCTTGCTTCTCTCGGCGATCTCTGCGGTTTGATATTTGATTCTCTTGGCGTCTTGGCGGTTCAATTTGTTTTTTGATTTTGCTTGGCGGTTTCGGCCGTCGGCGCCGGTTTGTCGGGCAACACCATCACCGGCACGCCGTCCTGGAGCTTGATCTGGCCGTCGGTCACCACCAGCTCGCCGGCCTTGAGGCCCTTCACGATCTCGACCTGGCCGGGGGTGCGGGCGCCGAGCGCGACTTCAGTGAGCGAGGCTTTTCCATCAATTACGCGAAACACGAAATTGCGGTTGCCACGCGGCACGATCGCCTGCTCCGGGACGAGCGTCGCCTTGGCGTTTGACCCGAGCTCGAGCACGACGCGCGCAAACATCCCGGGGCGCAGCTTCAAGCCCCTGTTTTCCACACGCCCGCGGAGCTGAACAGTGCGCGTCCTTTCGTCCACCGCGGTCTCGATCGCGTACACCCGGCCGGGGAATTTCTCGCCGGGAAACGCATCCACCCGCACGGTAACCAGCTGGTCGCGGCGGATCTTGCCGAGGTAGCCCTCGGGCACGCGGAAATCGAGCTTAATCACGTCGATCTTGTCGAGCCGCACGATGTCTTCGCCCGCCTTGAGGTAGGCGCCGGCGCTCACCTGGCGCAGGCCGACGATGCCGGCGAACGGCGCGCGGATCTCGGTCTTGGCGGCGCGCGCCTCGTTCTCCTGGCGCTGCGCGGTCGCCTTCTTGTGCGCCTCGCGCGCGTCCTCGAGCGCCTGCTGGCTGATGAAGTTCTTCGTGAAGAGCTCAGCCGCGCGCTCGGCGCGCTGCTCCGTCAGCCGCGCGTCCGCGCGGCTTGCTTCGAGCTGCGCCTGGACTTCGGCCGCGTCGAGCGCGACCAGTGGCGCCCCGGCCGCGACCGTCTGGCCCTCGTTGAAATGGATCGCCGCGACCCGCCCCGCGACTTCGGGACGAATCATCACGGATTCATTCGCGAGCAGCGATCCGACCGCCGTGACATCGTGGGTGACCGTGCCGATCCTGACCGGCGCGGCCTTGACCGGCAGGCCCATGGGCTTCTGCTTGGGCTGCTGTGCCTGGGCGACGCCCGCGAATGCAAGGAAGCCGGACACCATGGCGCCAGCCAGCCACCGCAGAATCATTGATCTATCTTGCATGCCCGCTCCGGGCCCCGGATGCTAATGATGAATGATGAATGATGACCCGTTGTCACGCAACAATATTCATCATTCATCATTCATCATTCAGTGAAGCTGCGCGTCAGTGCAGCTTCACTCGGGGTTCGGTGCGCCGCGTAATGAGTTTTGCCAGCGTGTCGAACAGTACTTTCGCGAAGCCGTGCAGCGCGTAGAGATGCATGCGGTAGAGGGAGACGTACATGATGCGCGCGAACAGCCCTTCAACGAACATCGTGCCGCCGAGCAGCGCGCCCATCAGGCTGCCGACCGTCGAGTACTCGCCGAGCGACACCAGCGACCCAAAGTCCCGGTAGCGCCACGGTTTCAGCGGCTTGCCGGCAAGCCGGCGCGGCAGCATGCGCGCGAGATGGGAAGCCTGCTGGTGCGCGGCCTGCGCCGTTGGCGGCACGCCGCGCTCCTTACCCGGCCACGGGCAGGCAGCGCAGTCGCCGATGGCGAAGATGCCGGCGTCGCGCGTGGTTTCGAGCGTTTCCTTCACCACCAACTGATTGATAAGGTTGGTCTCCAGCCCGTCGATGTCCTTCAGAAAATCCGGCGCCTTGATGCCGGCGGCCCATACGGTCAGTTCCGCCGGTATCTTCCTCCCCGCCGCCGTCGTGACTCCGTCCGCCTCGACCCCGGTCACGCGCTCGCCGGTCAGCACCTGCACGTTGAGCCCGCGCAGCAGTTCGGCCGCTGCTTTCGACAGCCGCTCCGGGACTGCCGGCAGGATGCGCGGCGCCGCCTCGATCAGCGTCAACTGCATGTCCTTCTCCGGATTAATCTTGTCGAGGCCGTACGCGACCAGCTCGCGCGTGGTCTTGTGCAGTTCAGCGGCCAGCTCGACGCCGGTCGCGCCGGCGCCGATGATCGCGACCTTCAACTGCTCCGGGCGCAAGGGCTCGCGTTGCGAGTTGGCCCGTATGCAGTCATTGACCAGCCGCCGGTGGAACAGCTCCGCCTGTTCCGGCATGTCGAGGCTGATCGCGTGCTCCCGCGCGCCCGGCGTGCCAAAGTCGTTGGTATGGCTGCCGATCGCGATCACCAGCGTGTCGTACGGAATCTCGCGGCGCGGAATCAGCTCCCTGCCGTCCTCGTCGAAGGTTGGCGCTACCAGCACCACGCGGCGTCGACGGTCGAGCCCGTCCATGCTGCCGCGCTGGAACCGGAAATGGTGCCAGCGCGCCTGCGCGAGGTAATCGAGTGCGTGGTGGTCGAGGTCCATGCTGCCGGCGGCGAATTCGTGCAGCAGCGGTTTCCACAGGTGCGTGCGCGCGCGGTCGATCAGCGTGATCCGCGCCCGGCCTTTGCGGCCGAGCGTGTCGCCGAGCCGCGTGGCCAGCTCGACGCCGCCCGCGCCGCCGCCGACGATCACGATGTGATGGGTATCTGCCATGTTGGCGTCATTATAGAAGGGTTAGAATCACTGTTACTTTTCGCAAGAGGGGGGTTTTCGTGCTCCTGAGACCGATCATCGCGGCATTGTGCGCGACCGTAGCGTCCGTCGCGGCCGCGCAGAGTTTCCCGTCAAAACCGATCCGCATGATCGTGCCGTTCGCGCCGGGCGGCAACGTGGACATCAACGCCCGCGCCGTCGCGCCCGCGCTGGGACAGCTGCTCGGACAGCAGGTGATCGTCGACAACCGGGCGGGCGCGAGCGGCATCATCGGCACCGATGCGGTCGCCAAGTCGCCTCCCGATGGCTACACCCTGCTCATGGCTTCGAGCAGCATCATGACCAACGGCCCCGCGCTGTACACCAAGCTGCCCTACGACATCGTGCGCGATTTCGCGCCGGTGGGACGCGTCGCTGTCGTGCCGCTGGTGATCATCGTTCACCCGTCGCTGCCGGTAAAAAACACCAAGGAGTTGATCGCAATCGCCAAGGCCCAGGGTGGTAAGCTGGTTTTTGCCAGCGCCGGCGTCAGCACGACCAATCACCTGATTGCGGAGTTGCTCATGATCCGCACCGGCGCCCGCATAACACTCGTACCGTACAAGGGCAGCGCGCCGGCGCTGATCGACCTCGTCGCCGGCCACGTTTACGGACACGTGGACCAGATTTCCTCGGCGCTACCCTACATCAAGGCCGGCCGCATCCGCGCCATCGCCGTCACCACCGCGAAGCGCGCCGCGGCGCTCCCCGAAGTGCAGACACTGTCGGAGTCCGGCGTGCCGGGATTTGATGCGAGCACGGTCACCGGCATCCTTGCCCCGGCCAGGACGCCGCGCGACATCGTGCAGAGGTTGAACGCCGCGCTCGGCCAGGTTCTCGCGCAGCCCGCGGTGAAAGAGCGTTTTGCCACGCTCGGAGCGGAGGTTCAGCCAAGCACCAGCGACGAGCTGGCCGCCTGGATCCGCGACGATCTCGCGGTATGGGTCAACGTGGTGAAGCAAGCCGGGATCAAAATCGAGTTGTGACGCCCTGGCGTCACGACTCTAAGGAAAAAGGCAAAAGGCAAAAGGCAAAAGGAGAAAGGAGAAAGGAGAAAGGAGAAAGGAGAAAGGAGAAAGGAGAAAGTAAAACCTGTCGCGCAGTGCTCTTTTTGCCTTTTGCCTTTTGCCTTTCGCCTTCTGCCTCAGGCGCCGGTCTGACTCGCCGCGCTCTGCTGGAGAAGCTTCAGCATCGCCGCCGCCTTGTCGAAGGTCTCCTGGTATTCCTCTTCGAGCCGGGAATCAGCGACGATGCCGCCGCCCGCCCAGAAGCGGATCAAGCCATGCGAATGGACCAGCGTGCGGATCGCAATGTTGAGGTCCATGGCGCCGTCGAAGCCGATATAGCCGATGGCGCCGCAATAGACGCCGCGGCGGTGCGGCTCCAGCTCCTCGATGATCTGCATCGCGCGCAGCTTGGGTGCTCCCGTGATGGAGCCGCCGGGGAAACAGCCGCGCAGCAGGTCGAGCGCGTCGCTGTCCGCGCGCAGCTCGCCCGTCACCGTACTCACCAGATGATGCACCGTGGCGTAACTCTCGACGTCGAACAGCCGCGGCACTTTCACCGAACCCAGCGCGCAGTTCTTCGATAGGTCGTTGCGCAGCAGGTCCACGATCATGAGATTCTCGGCGCGGTCTTTCTCGCTTGCCAGCAGCTGCTCCGTCAGCTCGGCGTCGAGCCGCGGATGTCCCGCGCGCGGCCGCGTGCCCTTGATCGGCCTGGTCTCGACGTGCCCGCGCTCGACCCTGAGAAAGCGCTCGGGTGAGGCCGACAGTATCTGCGCGAAGGGCGTATTGAGATAAGCGGAGAACGGCGCGGGATTGATCACCCGCAGCCGCTGGTAAGCGAGCCAGGGATCGCCCATCGCCTGGGCCGAGAAGCGCTGACAGGTTGACCTGGTAGCAGTCTCCGTCCTGGATGTAGTTGCGGATGCGGCGAAACGCCCGCGCGTAGGCTTCGTGCGTCAGGTTCGAAGCGATTGGCGAAGTGATGCGAAACGGCGCTCGCGCCTTCTCGCGCGGCGGCGCACTGAAAAGCGCCACCAGGCTGTCCCACTTGATATCGGTATCCGGGTCGCGGCCCTGCCCCACCAGCCACGCCCGGCGCTCGCGATGGTCCACGACCACCGCCCAGTCGTAGATCCCTACCGCCATCTCCGGGATGCGCTCGGCGTCTTCCGCCACCGTCGGCAACCGCTCCAGCCGGCGCGCCAGATCGTAGCCGAAGTAGCCGATCGCACCGCCGCAAAAGGGTACGCCGCCGCCACATTGCGGATCGATGGCGAGCTGTTCCTTGAGAAGCGTGAACGGATTCTCGCGCGAGAGCGCGACGCCATCGGCATGAATTTCGGTCAGGATGCCGCGCGTGACCAGCCGCACGTACGGCTCGGCGGCGAGAATGTCGTAACGCGACTGGCCGGCGTGGTGCTGCGCGCTGTCGAGAAAAACCGACCACGGCCGGTCGGCGATTGCCTCGAACCGGCGCGCGCTATCAGGCTGGTAGGGAAGCTCGGTGAGGAGCGGCGGCGCCATGCCGCAATTTTACTCTTTCTGCTCAGCCAGAAAGCGTTACCGCCAAGGACGCCAAGAAAAGCCTCGACACGAAGGACACAAAGGACACGAAGGAATGAACCAAGCTTTACCCGTTGACACCGAGGAGGCAGGCGGCGGGCACGCCGCATATTGACGCCGCGTTTCCGCCGGAGTGCTAGACTCCGGCGAACCGAGTAGGAGAACTCATGAGCAAGATGCAGAACCGGCTTGCGCTTCACACCTGGACGCTCGATACGACGCCGCTCGCCGATGCGCTGCGCGCTGCAAAGAACGCCGGCTGGGACGCCGTCGAGCTGCGGCGCATTGACTTCACGCGCTGCTTCGAGAAGGGCATGACCAATGCCCAGGTCCTCGATCTCGTCCGCAAGAGCGGTCTCAAGGTCGCGTGCATCGGCACCGAGTACGGCCTGGTATTCGCCCAGGGCGAGGAAAAGAAGCGTCTGCTGAAAGTCCTCGAAGAAACCTGCGCCAACGCGGTCGCGCTGGGTTGCGACCTGGTCATGATCGCGCCGGGGCAAAATCCAGCGACCCCGCTGCGCGAGGCTGCCGCCAATTTCAGGGAAGGCGGCGAGATTGCGAAGGCCCACGGGCTGCGTTTCGCGCTGGAGTTCAACTCGGCGCACGACATCATCAACCGGCTGGAGGTGGGCCGTGAACTGGTCGCGCTCACTAACCATCCTAACTGCGGCCTGCTGTTCGACGCCTATCACCTCGAGCGCAGCGGCGGGGGTGGCCGGGGTTTCGAGCAGGTTGAGCCGAGCGAGATCTTCGCGTTCCAGTTCAGCGACGTTCCGGCGGGCGCGCCGCCCGCGGTGCGGCGCCCCACCGACCGCCTGCCCCCCGGCAAGGGCAAAGTGCGCTGGCGCGAGGTATTCCAGCTCCTGAAGGAAAAGGGCTACCCGGGTTATCTCAGCTACGAAGCGCCGAACCCCGACTACTGGTCCCGCCCGCCCGAGGATGTCGCGCGCGAAGCGGTCGCAGCAACGCGCAAACTGCTGGCGCAGGTCGAATGACGAAACTACGTGATAAGGTACGAGTGGTGATTAGGCTCCATACCCTGCCCTATCACCTTTCACCTGGAGGAACTTCCCATGGCCAATGCGATTTCAATACATCCGGCAGTTGATCACGGAATAAAGCCTGCCGCAGCGAATTTCGCGGGCGGCACGCTGGTATGTCACTGCTCGGACAAGAAGGTGACCGTGGCGATCGAGGCGCAGTGTGCCCACAATCACGTGTGCGGCTGCACCAAGTGCTGGAAACCTGCAGGCGCCCTGTTCGCCCAGGTTGCCGTGGTGCCGCGCGGCAAGGTCCGCGTGACTGCCAATGGCGACAAGCTGGCGGTGGTGGACTCGAAAGCGACCATCCGGCGGCACGCCTGCAAGGGCTGCGGAGTGCACATGTACGGCCGCATCGAGAACGAAAAACACCCGTTCCACGGCCTGGATTTCATCCATACGGAGCTGTCTTCCAGTACCGGCTGGGCGCCGCCGGAATTTGCGGCCTTTGTCTCTTCCATCATCGAGTCCGGGGCCAGTCCCGCCGATATGGGCGCGGTCAGGGCAAGACTGAAGGAGCTGCGCTTGGAACCTTATGACTGCCTTTCGCCGGCGCTGATGGACGCTATCGCGACGCACACCGCGAAAGCGGCGGGCGTGCGACCCCACGGATAAAACAGCAGCAGAACTGAACCGCCAAGCACGCCACGAGAATCAAGAACTGAATAATATTGAACCGCCGAGACGCCGAGAGAACCAAAAATAGATAGGATTAACGTATTTTTCCAGGCGCCCGGTTTCATACCGGGCGTTTTCATTTTTGGCGTTTCTCGTAATTCGAGTAAAGAACTGGGGTCAGGTCTTGCATTGACGTACGCTAGTGCAAGACTTGACCCCTTGACTACTCTTTGGTCTCTTTGGTTTGTTTCTTTCGCCGTATCGGCGTTTATCGGC
>CAZCGD010000066.1:0-6333 GCA_964498105.1 uncultured Streptomycetaceae bacterium | reverse complement strand
CAGTTCGTAGGCGGTCAGGTACTTCGGGCCGCCTGACACCGCCGTGTAGCGCCGGGCACGGATCACGCCCGGGACGGTGACCAGGCGGGGCAGGTGCTCCTTATCGTACCACTCGTTGTACTCGTCGACGATGTGGTCCGGGATGTCGGTGTGCACGATGTAGAGCCAGGGCGTGTCCTCGCGTGGCTTCTCGCCGACGTCGCGCATCAGCCGGAAGTTCATGCGCTCGCGGTGCTGCAGGAAGCACGCGATGCGCCGCCACCAGGAGGTCGAGTCGGCGATGTATTGCTTCAGGTGGAGGCCCGGCTCCACCGTTTCGTCCGCGGTGTCGTACCAGCCGAGGAATTTCGGCGTCGCGCCTTCGCAGACGTAGCGGCGGCCCAGCATGAAGCCGGGCAGGGCGACGATCTGGGGCAGATGCTCCGTGTCGTACCAGGCGTTGAACTCTTCTTCCCGTTCCGGCGGGACGTGGGTCCACGCCGTCATCAGCGCTTTCGCTTCGGCCATGCTCAGGCTGCTCCAGCGGGCGCCGCGAGTATGTTGATCAGCTCGCGGGTGTCGGCTTGCCGGTCGAGCGTCCCGCACAGTTCGATCACGCGCTCGATGCGGCGCGGCGCGAGGCACGAGCGCGCCACGTTGCGGAACTTGTATTCGATGTCCCCGGGCTTGAGCGGATTTTCGGGGCTGCCGCGGCGGTGCAGGATCTCGCGGGCAAACGTCCGGCCGTCACGGGTCTCGACCTTAAGCCGCGCGGCGTGGCGGAACGCGGGGCCCATGGCCTCGATCCCGGCATCCACGCTGGCGTGGATGCGCCCGATGAAATCGAAGATGCGCGGGTCGCGCAGGCGATCCTCGCAGTACTGTTCGACGAAGGCCGCGCCGTCGAGCGCGATGACCGCCAGCCCGTAGTAAAGGTTCATCTGCGCCGCGGTAACGCCCTGCGCTTCGTACCTCCACGCGCAATGGACGTGGGTCATGTGGCTCAGTGCCGCGTCGACCCGCTCGATGTCGTCCGCGGAAAGTTTGTTCTCGCGCATGAGATCGGCGAGCGCATCGAGCGCGGTATGAATGCTGGTGACGGCGGCGTGCGGCTTGTAGCCGACATTGGCGGTTTCCCACGCGGTACCGAGCCCCGCCGTGAGCCTCGTGGGCGCGGGTTTGTCGGATAGCGAGCTGAGAAATCCGCCGTAGGGCGCTTCGAGCACGTTGGTGATGCCGGTGAAGCCGCGCCGGGCGAGCAGAGCGGAATATACGCCGCTCTGGGCGGCGCGGCCGCAGTGGAAGCGCTTCACCATCGCGCCTTCCTGCGCCGCCATCAGTCCCCCTGCCTGAGAGCCGACGATGCCGAGCGTGTGCTGCATCCGCGCCGGATCGAGACCCAGCATCCTGCCCGCCGTGGCCGCGGCGACAAACGCGCCGGAGGTTCCCTGGGGATGAAACCCACGCAGGAACAGGCTCATGGTCGCCGCACTGCCCACGCGCGTGCCGACCTCGTAGCCGGCAACCATGGCGGTGATCAGGTCGCGACCGCTGGCGTTGCCCGCGGCTTCCGCCAGCGCCATCGCCACCGGCATGGCGAGCGAGCCGGGATGGACGATCGATTCCTTGTGGATGTCGTCGAGCTCGAAGGCGTGACCGGCGGTGCCGTTGACGAGCACGGCCTGCGACACGGAGGTCCTGCCGCCGCCGCCGAATATCGAGGCAGCGGGGAGGGCGCCTTCCGCCAGCACCATCTCCTGCACTTTACGCGTCCACGGCAGGGTCGCGCCGTGCAGGCAGCAGCCGATGCTGTCGAGCACGCAGTCATGCATGCGCTCGACCACCGCTCGTGGAATGTCCTCGAAATTGAGCTGCGACGCGAACGCCGCGAGATCACGCGTCGCATTTTCCAGCAGCGGCGCCTGCGAGCTGCTCATGCCCCGTCATTCCCGCGTAGGCGGGAACCCAGAGAACTTTCGAATCGGTCCACAGCTCCCTTTCTGGACTCCCGCCTGCGCGGGAGCGACGACATTCTAGAACGGGGCGGTGCCGCGGACCGTGGTCCGATACATCAAGCGCCGCAACGGCAGCCGGTAGTTGAAATTCGCCTTGTGTTGAGCTGCGCAGTTGTCCCACATCAGAAGGTCGCCCGCCTGCCAGTGGTGCTCGTACTGGAACTCCGGCTTGATGATGTGCGCGCAGATCTGCTTGAGCAGGGCGTCGCCTTCGGCCTTGGGCAGGCCGGCGATGTGCGAGGTGTGAGCCTCGTTGATGAACAATCCCTTGCGGCCAGTGACCGGGTGCGTGCGCACGATCGGCATCTCGGCATCGGGAACCTGCTTCAGGTGCTCCTCGGTCAGTACGTGTTCCTGTACGACGCGATCGCCGCGCGCCTGCTCATCTTTCTGCGCCTGGATGTTCTTGCCGCGGTAATAGACGTAGCTGTGCACGTTTTTCAACCCACCGAGCTTGCGCTTCAGTTCTTCCGGCAGCGCGTCGTAGGCGGCCGTGGTGCTGGCGAAATTGGTGTGGCCGAGAATCTCGCCATCCTTGACGGGGACCTCGATGGCGTAGAGCGCGGACAGCAGGCTCGGCACCTGCTTGTAGGAGAGGTCACTGTGCCAGAAGCGGCCGGCGTCCTCGACGCCGATCGCCTGGCCCTGGCCGTTCAACACGTTGGAGACGATCAGGATCTCCGGGTAGCCCTCCAGCCGGTGCTCCTTGCGCACGTGCTGCTCGAGCACGCCGAAGCGGCGGGTAAAGTCGATCTGCTGCTCGGGCGTGAGCTTCTGCTTGCGGAAGACGACGACCTCGTTGTCGAAGAAAGCCCTGGAGACTTGCGCGAAGGTGTTGTCATCCAAGGACTGCGACAGGTCGACGCCGGCGATCTCGGCGCCCAGGTGCTTGCCGATGCGGTTGACGGTGATCATGGGGTGGCCTCGCTGCGAGGAGTGGTGATTAACAAACGGCAATGCTGAATTTTATCAGGCGCGGACCGCGGCGGGAATGCGCGTGGTCCAGCATCTGGTCGTGGAATCAGCCGCTATATTGTCCAGACCAACAAAAAAAGCAAGAATAAATTAGCTGCCAAGACGCCAAGGTGCCAAGAAGAACAAGAACAATAATTGAACCGCCAAGCGCGCCAAGGCCGCCAAGAAGACCAATTCTAATCTTGTAAATCCTGTTAATCCTGTCTATTGCCGTTAAACAGAAAGTTCGATGATGCGTGCATCAACGCGGTCGCCGGAGATCAGCAACTCGCCGACCGCAATCGGCAGTTTGAACCGGCGTGGGCCGGCGCTGCCGGGGTTGACGAACAGGACGCCGTCGCGGGTCTCGACCCTGGGTTTGTGAGAATGCCCGAACAGCATCACCCGGAACCCCGCCGCCCGCGGGTCCACGTCCAGTTCCGACTCGTCATGCCGGAGATAGACCGACACCAAACCGAACTCCACTACATCGCATACGGGAATCGCCTGCGCCCACGCCCCCCGGTCGTTGTTCCCGCGCACGACCGTAACCGGCGCGATTCTGCGCAGCTTCACCAGGACGTCCGGCTCATCGATGTCGCCCGCGTGAAGGATGTGCTGACATCCCTTGAGCGCCGCAACAGCTTCTTCCCGCACGAGACCGTGCGTATCGGAGATCAGCCCGACTCGGATGGGTACGGTTGTGGACACTGGGGATTCTGGCCGCAACTGATAATAACGTCCCGGGAGCGTCGGCCGTGCGGTTACTCATTTCGTCCGGAAGACGCCTCTGACGAGCCGGACTTGCCCCTCCTCAAGACTGCGCCGCGCGTTCCCGGCCTTTTGCGCGAGATTGTCGACAAACACCGCCAAGCCCAGCTGACCCGGCGCAGCGGGCGTGGCGTTTGCGGTAGTCCTGCTCAAATGAACGTCGCTGGTATCCTCGAAGAGTTCAGCGATGAATCCACTCTCGCCGAGAACCGATCGCATCTCTTCGGCAGAGACAAGGAAGTTGTCGGCAGGGTCGGTGGCCCACGGCAGCGGAAAATAGGACGTAGCCGCTTCCCCGGCAGCCATCTCCTGGAAGGCGTACCGGCCGCCCGGCTTGAGGACTCGGCAGATCTCCCCGTAGAGCTTCCGCTTATCCGCGATGTTCATGCCGACATTTTGCATCCAGACGACATCAAACGAATCGTCGGGAAAGGGCATGTCGAGAGCGCTGCCCTTGTGCACTTCGATTCGGTCGTCAAGGCCGGTCAGCCGATTCAGCAGTACCGCACCGGCGCAGAAATCGGGCGACAATTCGAGGCAGTCGACGCGGCAGCCGAGCGCGGAAGCGAGCAGCCGGGCGGGACCGGCCAGCCCAGCTCCAATATCGAGAACGCGATCTTCGGCCCGAATCTGCGCCAGCTCCAGCAACTCGCGTGAAGCGCGGAGTCCGCCCGTGTGGAAATGGTCAAGCGCCCCCAGCTCCTCGGGCGACAGGCGTTGCTCGGGATTCAAACCGGCCGCGCGGACGGCCGCCAGGATTCGCGCCTCGATGTCGCGGGCCGAATAGTGTGCCTCCAGACCAGCCATAAACAACCCCTCCTCAAGATCCGCCGTGTCTTGCTTCTCTCGGCGCCGCTGCGGTTCAATTCATCCCAGATATTGCGCGTCCCAGCGCTGATACAGCGCATACGCCGCCGCTTTCATGGCGTACTTGTCGGCGTAGTCCTTCGGATCCAGAACGTCGTAGACGTAGTAGTTGGCGCGATTGTTGACCGCGTTCATCATGTGCCGGATCTTGTCGGGCAGGGTGTAGGGAGGCTGCCACTCGAAATCGTCCTGCGCTTCGTAATGCAGGAACACCGGCAGGATCGGGACTCCCGTTCTGATCGATACCTCGAAGGCCCCGGACTTGAACTCCTTGAACAGCCGCCGTCCCGTGCAGCCCCCTTCAGGGTAGAGCGCGATGTTCTGCCTCGCGTTGACGGCGTCCACCATGGTCTGGATAACCTGGTGCCGGGATTCGGGATTATCGCGGTCCACGAACAACGTGCCGGCCGCCCTGGCAATGCGGCCCGCGATGAACCAGTCCTGCACCTGCAGCTTGGCAAGCGACACCACGTCGAATACGGCCGCGATGCCGATGTCCTCGAACGCCGACGGGTGATTGGCGATCAGGATGAAGCGCTTCGGCAGCCGCAGGCGGTTCTTCTGGTGCACGCGGAGGTCCACGTCGAGCGCCCGCACGAATGCCCGGCACCAGACCGGAAACAGGCGGGCCACCGGATGCTTGCCGGGCCATGGCAGCCAGGCCAGCAGATAAACCAGTATGCTGACCAGAATGAAATCCACCCAGCCGACGATCTTTCTCAGCCAACGCAGCAGCAACAGCATCAGGCATTTCCCCGTTTTCTACGTAGATAATACAATGGTCTTAGCCATAGCGAACGGAGGAGCAGCAAAAAGGAGCCGCCGATGAACGCCGATACACGCCGATAGGAGTAATGCCAAAAAACGCCGCAAGCGGTTTCAATACTCCCTCGCCCCGTGTCAGCGGGAAGAGGGTTGGGGTGAGGGGCCAGGACATCGTCTGATGATGGAAAAAAGCGAGACATACGACATCATCGTCGTCGGCGGCGGCAACGCGGCGCTGTGCGCGGCGCTGTCCGCGCGTGATGAGGGCGTGGAGGTGCTGCTGCTCGAGCGCGCTCCGGAGGAGGAGCGGGGCGGCAACAGCTCGTTCACGGAAGGCCTGATGAGGATCGTCTACAACAGCGCGGACGATATCAAGGCGCTCTCGCCCGATCTCACGCCGGAGGAGATGGCGAGCGACTTCGGCGTCTACACCGAGGAGCAGTTCTTCGACGACATGGCGCGGATCACCCAGAACCGGACCGATCCCGACCTGTGCGAGATCCTGGTGCACAACAGCAACGGTATCATGCACTGGCTGAAGCAGAAGGGGATCCGCTTCCTGCCGCAGTTCGGGCGTCAATCGTTCAAGGTCGGCGGCAAGTTCACCTTCTGGGGCGGCGCGACGCTCGCCGCGGTGGGCGGGGGGCGCGGGCTGGTCGACGGGCTCTACCGGGCTGCTGAAAAAGCCGGCGTGAAGATCCTCTACAAGGCGTGGGCGCGCAGCCTCGTGCACTCGGACGAGGGCGTCACCGGCGTCGTGGTGAAGCTCGACGGGGCGACGCAGAACTTCCATGCCGGGAACGTGATCCTCGCCTGCGGCGGATTCGAAGCGAATGCAGCATGGCGCAGCCGCTATCTCGGCAAGGGCTGGGATCTCGCGAAAGTGCGGGGCACCAAGTACAACACCGGAGATGGACTGGAGATGGCCATGCGCATCGGCGCGCAGCCGTGCGGCCATTGGTCGGGCTGCCACTCGGTCGGC